>NZ_JBHXKA010000005.1:30819-136847 GCF_042722885.1 Streptomyces sp. NPDC058401 | reverse complement strand
TCGCCATCCGGTCGCGGATGGCGAGGACCCCGCCGGTCCCAGATGGTTCAGCAGGCGAGGGTGAGCTCGTGGACCACCGGGGCGGCCGGGCGCGGGTACGCGGTCACGCCGAAGGTGCCGCGGACGGTCGCACCGCACCGAACGGTGACGGCGGTGGCGCGCACCTCGAGGGTGGCGCCGGTGAAGAGGAGCGGCTTGACCTGCGTCCGCGGTGCCGCGGTGCCGACGACCTCCACGGACAGGGTGGTGAGCAGTTCCTTGGCCGCGGGCTGCGGGCTGCCCGGGGAGGGCGGGCCGGCAAGTCCGACCTTGCCGTAGAACGTGATGGCCGTGCCGGTGATCTCAGCGCACACCCGTGTGGCCAGTCCCGCCTGGAGACCGGAGTTCCCGCAGGAGGTGACCGTCTCGATCGGGTCCGCCGGCGCGGCGGCGACGGCCGGGGTGATCGTGCCGACGGCCAGACTCAGGGCAGTGGCTGCGAGCAGGGCTAAGCGGTTCATCGCGGTTCGTTCTCCTTCTGGGGGAGCGCCGTCCGAGGGCTCTCGGCCAACGCTTATGACATGTGATATTTCACATTACATTAGAACGGAACGTGTTCCCCGCCTGAACTCCACCGGGCCACATCACGACACTCTCCCCGCGTCCGAGCCCGGGCCCGGACGCGGATCCCGGCTCCGGTCCCCCACCGGGCCGGGTCCGCGGGACCCTCAGAACAGGGTCCGTACCAGGCTCCCGACGACGCGTCCCGCAGCCGCTCCGAGCGCGCCGGCCAGCGCGTCGGTGAGGTGTCCGAGCCACGCGCGGAAGGACGCCTCGCCCGACCGGCGGATCTCGGCGAGGTCGCGGCCCTGCTGGACCAGGATCTCGACCAGCAGGGTGGCCACCCGGATGATCTCCCTCAGGGCGGCCTCCACCTCGGCCGCCTCGAACCGGCGCCCGCAACTGCAGTGGAACCGCGTCTCCCACACGCTCCAGGTCCCCCGGCAGCCCGCGCACCGCACCCGCGCCGCGTCCGGGTCCACGTCCAGCGTCCCGCCGTCCCGGCCGCCGGCCGGGCAGTCCCGGTGCCTGCTCGCACTCCAGGCGCGGGAGCAGGCCGGGCACGCGGGGAACGGGAACTCCACCCACGTCATGCGCGTGCCCCCCACGGCCGGTCGCCGGGCGACGGCACCTTGCGCGCCCTGCGGTACCCGTCGTGGTAGGCGCCGACGAAGGTGTGGCCCGCGCGCCGCGCGATGGAGCCGACGTCGTCGAAGAACGCGTGGACCCGTGCCAGGGAGAGCCCCAGCGCCGCCGAGAGGCGCTGGGCCACGCTGTCGACCCACAGGCGGAAGGAGACGTCGGAGAGCCGGACGATCTCGCGCCGGTTCTCCTCGTTCTCGGTCATGGCGGCCCACACGCGGTCGAGGAGTGCGTCGAAGTCGACCTCGGCGCCCGCCGGTTCCGTGTTCATCGGCCGCTCTCCTGCTCCACGCGCCGGGTGAACTCCAGGAACAGGGCCCGGTTCTCCACCAGTTCGCGCCACTTCGCCTCCGGCAGCGCCGCGAACGCCTCGGAGAGGCGGGTGCCGGTGGCCGCGGCGGCGGAGGCGACCGGCTCGGTGGCGGCGGCGGGTGCGGCGGGTGCGGCCTGCGCGGCCTGCGCGGCTTCGACGGCGGCCTGGGGCCGGACTTCGGCGAGCATGCGGGCCGAGGCGGCCTTCAGCAGCTTCCGGTCCACCTTGGCCGTGAAGTCCGCGAGGTCCATGCGCCGCTCCAGCACCCAGCGCCGTTCCTGCGGGACCGCCCGCATCATCTCCTTGAAGAGCGCCGTCAGGTTGTAGTGCTGGCGCGCCGAGTAGGTCACCGCCCCGCCGTGCCAGGCGGGCAGGATCCGGACGATCTTCTCGGTGAAGTCGGCGGCCCGTTCCCGCAGGGCCTCCAGCTGGCGTGCGGACGGCAGGTTGGCGCTCCGGTTCCAGTCGTGCGGATCGATCTCGTCGGCCTTGTTCAGGGCCAGTACGAGGCGCTCGGACAGGTCCGGGGCGCTCTGGCCGAGGAGGTCCGTGAGCGCCTGCTGGACGAGGTGGACGCTGCGGTCCTCGGCCGGGTGCACCCAGACGATCGCGTCGGCCGTCGGCAGGACCCGCAGGTAGAGGTCCATGTAGCGGCGGTAGTTGGCCACGTCGTCGCCGATGCCCGGCATGTCCACCACCTCCAGCATGCCCCGCCGGCCGCTGACCTCCTCGACCTGGATGGCGTAGGCGTGGTCGGTGGTCGCCCGGGTGTGCCCGACCGGCTGGCCCGCGTTGAAGAGGGCGTTGACGGTGGTCGACTTGCCGACTCCGGATTCCCCGATGAGGACCAGGCGCGGCGGGCGCTCCGCGTCGAGGGCCGCGTCGTACCCCCGTAGCAGCGCTTCCTGTTCGGCCGCGGTGAGGGCGTCGGACCGACCCGACGCCGCTTGCAGTTCCTTGCGGAACGTGTGGACGAGCCTCTTCACGGTGTCTCCCTGGTGAGGTGCGCCGGGGCGGGATCCGGGGCTCCTCCCCGGCCCTTCGGCGCCCCTCGATGCTCGCGGCCCGGACCCCCTCCTGGCTGTCCCCATCGATGGGGACAACACCGCTCGCCCCGGCTCCCGTTCAGACCGTACGGACGCGGGCCTCGACCCAGGTGGACTCCGTGGCGTCCTCCACGACGGCGCTGAGCCCGGCCACCGCCTCGCGCAGGGCATCGGCCCGCGGCCCGTCCCCCGGCAGGACGACCAGGGCCGCGTCGACGGTGTCCGCCGACGCCGTCACGCTGAGGACGAGCTCCGCGGGGGTGGGCCCGGTACCCAGGGCGGTGGTCAGCAACAGGCGCAGCAGGGCGGGCGGGTGCGGGTCGTCCGCGTCCGACTGGATGGTGACGACGCAGCCCGCGGTGCGGGCCGCGCTCAGGAGGTCGCGTGCCGGGCGGTCGAGCACCCCGGGGATGTGGATCTCGTCGCGGACGGCGTAGCCGAGCAGCCGGGCCGTGTCGCGGACCTCGGGGTCCTGCGGAGAGCGCAGTCCGGTGGCCGTGGCGTCGAGGAAGGGCAGGACCTCCTCGCCCAGATCGGCGAGGCGTCGGCGGTGCAGGGCCGCGCGGGCGTCGCGCACGGCTTCGCCGGCGAGGGCCGCGGCGCGGTCCGCGTTCGCACGCGTGGTCACCCCGCCGAGGCGGGCGACCGTGCGGCCGATCGCCAGGCCCATGAACACGCCGAGGGCCGGGGCGGACAGGGCGGGGAGGGCCAGGGCGACCGTCCCGCCGAAGGTGGGGGCGATGGGCGGGCCGGTGAGCACGATGAGGACGACGCCCGCCTGCTCCAGCGCCATGGCCGTCAGCGCCTCCCGTGCGGGCCGCACGATCACCAGGAGCGTCAGCAGCGGTGTCACCGCGCCGACCGGCCAGGAGGTGTAGTCGGCGAGGCCGGCCAGGGGCAGCACGAGGAAGCTCCCGAGCGCTCCCCCGACGGCGAACGCGCAGGCCGCCCAGGCGGCGCCGCGACCGATCCCGCTGCCGGCCCGCAGCAGCAGGGCCACGGTGACGGCGGCCAGGACCGCGTACCAGGCCGTCAGCCAGAGCGCCCCGGGGACGTGCCGGGTGTGGATCACCGCGACGATGCCCATGACCAGGAGGAAGGGCAGACAGACGGCTGCCAGCGGGCGCCGGACGTCGCCGATGGCGGCGTTCATCTGCTGCACTTTCAGGGGAACCGGCCGGGCCGCCTTCTCCGCCTTGTCCGCCGTCCCGCCCGTCGCGCCCGTCCGCCCGGCTGCGTCCCGGTCCCGGACACCCTGTCGTTCCCCGTCGGCGGGGGCCGGCCACTCCAGGCGTACGGCCGTTCCGCGTCCCGGTGTGCTGAGGACCTCCGCGCGCCCGCCCACGGCCTCCATGCGCCGCATCATCGAGCGGCGGACGCCCACGGACGACCCCCTCAGCTCCTCCCGTACGAAGCCGGAGCCGTCGTCGGTGATGCACAGGACGAAGCCCGTGCCGCGTTCGTGGGCCGTCAGGTCCACCCGTACGGTCCGGGCACGGGCGTGGTCGGCCACGTTGCGCAGGGCCTCCCGGGCCGCGCCGATCGCGGCCTCCGCCACCTCGTACGGAACGGGGGCGACGCGGTCGGCCGCGATGCCCGCCCGGATCCCCTGCGGCGGCACGAGGGCGCGGACCAGGGAGGCCAGATCGGTGCGGCCCTCCTCGCCGCCCGGGGCCCGGGCCCCGGCGATGGCGGCCACGGCCCCGCGCGCCGCTTCCCGTACCCGCTCGGCCGCGATCCCCGGCTGGCCGATGGCGCGCAGGGCGGCGCTGACCTCGTCGTGCAGCATGCCCTGGAAGTCCCGGTGGGCTTCGCGCCGGGCGGCCGCCCGTGCGGCCTCGGCACGGGCCGCCGCGGCCCGGCGCTCGGAGCGGTCCGCGCCTTCGCCGGCGGCGCGCATGAGCGGGCCGAGGACCGTGGCGGCCACCGCGGTCGCCACGGGCGGCCAGATGCCTTCCGCGGCCGCCGCCGGACCGTCGGCGGGCCAGCTCGTGCCGAGTTGGGCGGCGAGGGCGGCGAGGCAGGCCCAACGGCCGGCCGTCCGGGGCAGGAAGCCTGCGGCGAGGAGCACGGCGGACACGGTCGGCATGCAACGCTGCCCGATCACGACGTACGGCGCTCCGCCGGCGAGGACGAGGACCGGGTGTGCGACGACGGCGACGGCGACGGCCGCCAGGGCGTCGGCCCCGTTCAGCCGGACCCGTATCCCCCGGACCACGAGGTGGAGGCACAGCGCGACGAAGGCGACCGCCACGGCCGTCACCCCGGGCGGCGGCCGGTCGCCCGAGAGCGGGACCGTCGCCCAGTTGACGGCGAACAGGACCGAGACGGCGGCCACGGAGCGGGACAGCCCGGCTTCGACCCCGTCCCGGTAGGAGTGCCCGGTCATCGCCCCGGGGTGTGGGGCCGCTCCGGGGCTTCGGGCCGCTCCGGACCGATGTCTATGTGGCCGTCGGCGACGGCCCGCCAGACGATCTCGGTGTTCTTCCCGAGGAGACCGTCGCCGGCGTCCGTGTAGGCCTCGATGGCCCGCTTGCGGTGCGTGCGGACGGTGTCCTCGGTGATGTGGAGGAGCTTGGCTATCTGCCCGTGCGGCAGGCCCCGCGCTATCAGTTCCAGCACCCGGTGCTGTTGCCGGGAGAGCCGGATGCCGCCGCGCGGGTCGTTGACGATCTGGTGGGCGAGCCGGCTGGACACGTACGCCTCTCCGGCGTGCGCGGCCCGGACCGCCTCGGCGAGCCTGGCCTGCGGGTCCTCCTTGAGGACCAGGCCCAGGGCGCCCGCGTCGAGCGCCCTGCGGATCAGGGCGGGCCGCTGCTCGGTGGTGTAGGCGAGCACGCGGGCGCCGGTGGCCCGGAGCCGTCGCACGTTCTCGCCGATGTCGCTGTCGTCGCGCAGCCGCAGGTCGAGCAGGACGACGGAGGCGGTGGCTCCGTCCTCCTGGGCGAGGAGGGAGTCCACGTCCTCCGCGATCGCCACCAGGGCGATGTCGGGGGTGGTACCGGCCAACGACGCGCGCAGCCCGACCAGGACGATGGGATGGTCGTCGACCGCGGCCACCCTGATGGGGGTGGGCGTGTCCTGGGTGGGCGCATCCTGGGCGGGCTTGTTCTGGGCAGGCGCGTCCTGCGCGTGTAATGGATCCACGGTTCCCCCCACGGCCCGGCTCGTGCCGGAATCGTATGCTCCGCCGGTCCGGCCCGCGGTGCTTTCGTCCGTTCCGCCTCGGACCGCGACCGCGCGGGCGGACCGCTCTGCACCGGCCCCAGCGCCCGCACCCCGCGTCGAGGCGCGTGCGCTGCCCCGTGCGGTGCCGCCCAGGGGCGGCGCTGCGTCAGCTCTGTGCGGAGTCGTCGTCCGTCTGAGCGGCGCCCTCGGCTTCGCCGACGGCCTTCTCGCGCATCTTGCGGACGAGCTCCGCCTTCTGGTCGGCCGCACCCTGGCGGTCGAGGTTGCGGTGCGGACCGTTGTTCGCCCGTTCGGCACGGGACAGCCGCTTGCGCTGGCCGCCGCCCTGGCCAATAGGGTTGTTGATGTTCTTGCTCACGGTCACGGGTTCTCCAGGTAATGATGTGAATGATCTACGGCTGCATCGGTGAGGGACGGGCGGCGACGTCGACGACGAACGTCAGCAGAGGCCCATCACGCTCTCACTCGTAAATCGGCGTCTGGAAGAACATACAAAGACGTTACCCGGTTCCTTGGGCCCCGCGGACCACCACACGGGCGGCATGAGACATCTCACGTGCGCCGTTGGCCACTACAGCGAGTCTCCGAGGGGCCCGAACTCCTCCTGGAGGTTCTCCGCCCAGTGGGCGGCGAAGTCCGGCTGTGTGCCGTCGGCATCGGTGAAGCCGTACTCCTTGTACAGGTCCCAGGTGGCCAGGGCCCGTCCGGTCCTGGCCATGACGTCGGGGTCGGCGGCCAGTGCGGCAACGGCCCGGCCGAGGTAGGCCGGGGTCTCGGAGTGGGCGAAGTTCGGGTCCTGGGCCGCGGCGTCGCGCCAGTTGGCCTCGGTGACGCCGAAGTGCTCCAGCAGGGCTTCCGAGCGCAGGAAGCCGGGGGTGAGGGACACGGCCGCGACGCCGTGGGGCCTCAGCTCGGCGGCCTGGGCGACGGCGAGGCGGATGACCGCGGACTTCGCCAGATCGTAGAAGAACGTGCCCCGGTAGCGGGCGGTGTTGCCGTCGGTGACCTCCACGACCAGGCCGCTCTTGCGGGCGACCATGAGGGGGAGGGCGAAGCGGCTGGTGATGACGTGGGTCTCCACCGCCTGGCGCAGCAGCCGCAGACCGGTGTCCAGGTCCTGCTCCCACAAGGGGTGTTCCCAGTCGGTCAGCGGGTCTCCGCCCCAGACGGAGTTCACCAGGATGTCGAGCCGCCCGTCCTGTTCGGCTGCGATCTTCTCGACGAGGGCCCGGACCTCCTCGGGGCTGCTGTGGTCGGTTCGTACGGGAATGCCCAGGCCGCCTGCCGCGGTGACCTGCTCGGCGGTCTGCTCGATGGTTTCCGGGCGGTCCAGGTCGGAACGCCCACCCGTACTGCTGCGGCCGGTGACGTACACCGTGGCGCCGGCGGCGCCGAGTTCGACGGCTATGCCCCTGCCGCCGCCCCGGGTACCGCCGGCCACCAGGGCCACCTTTCCGGCCAGCGGGCGTGCGTCGGTCGTCATGATTCCTCCAGGTGCTGGGAGTCGCGCGGCGGAAGGTGCGGGGACAGCGCGTAGGCGAGTTCCTGCCGGAGCCGCGCTTCGAGGGTGCCTTCGCGTTCGAGTGCCCACGTCAGGCCCGCGCCGGCGATGACCACCTGCACAGTGCGGGCCAGCGCCGCAGTATCGGTTCCGGGCCGGAGCTCGCCCGTGTCGGCCGCCTCCGTCAGGAGGTCCTCGATCGTGCGCCGGTGCGTGCGGTGGATGGCGAGGGCGCGCTCGTAGAGCTGCGGATCGGCGAGATCCATGCACAGGAACGCCAGATGATGGGCGAAGGTCTCCGGCGTGGCCATCACGGCCGCCGACTCCACCGTCAGGGCCGCCAGGGCCGCGAGCGCCGAGTCGTACGACTCGCGCACGCGCCCGGCCGTCTCTCTCGCGTCCTTCTCGGACTGGTCGGCCAGCGCCAGGAGCAGACCGCGCTTGGAGCCGAACCGCTGCACCAGGGTTCCCGGCACCAGCCCGACCTCGTGCGCCACGGCGGCCAGTGTCAGACCCGCCGGACCCACCCGGCCCATGACCTGCGCCGCCGCACGCAGGATCACCGCGTCCTCGATCCCTCGGGGTCGTCCCATCACCGCCACCCTCGCTTTAATAAATGCACGTGCATTTATTAAAGCGGACAGGACCTTCGAACGGAAGGGCCCGCCCATGAGGGCGGGCCCGAACAGCGCGACGGACAGCGGGACGGGCGGTGGTGGTGCGGGCGGCGGTGTGGGTGCTCCCCGGTCAGCGCCGGCCGGCGGCCAGGACGACGAGGAACTGGCCGCCGCCGGGCTGGATGTCTGTGGTCACCGGCATCCCCGGTACCAGCCGGGAGAAGCGGTCCACCAGCCAGTCCGCCGCCTCCTGGGCGTCCTTCTTGGTCGGGCAGCGGCCCACCATCTCGCGGCCCCCCTTGCGCTCCAGCCGTTCGGCGACGGCGATCAGCGGCGCGGGTTCGACCACGTACAGGCGCTCGGGCCAGGCGATGACCACCTTGACCGCGCCCTTGCGGGTGTTGCATCCGCGGTGCGCGAGCCGCTCGGCGACCTTCGCCTTCCGGTCGGCGGTCCGGCTGTCGACACTGGGACCCCGCGGGTCGTTCACCGACTCGTCGGGGTCGACCGGCTCGTCACACACCCAGCACCGCCAGCCGTCACGCTCGGCCACATCATCAAGAAGACTCATCCGAGCAAAGTACCTGCCCGGCCGCCACCCCGCGTACCAGGGCGTCGGCCGGGGCGCGACCCGGCGGACGGGGTTACGAGGCCCGGCCCGGCGGTGGGGCCATCGCCCAGCGGATCGACCGGGTCAGGGCCCGGCCGGACAGCCGTACGCAGCCGTCCACCGGGGCGGTCGCGCGCCGCAGGCCGAGCATGCCCGACGCCCAGGAAGGCAGCAGGGCGGTCGCGTTCGCGGCGAGCAGCGCGTACGGAGCACGGGCCGGCCAGGGCAGGGGCGGGTGGCGGAGCAGGAAGCGCGCCGCTTCGAGCGCCTCGGGCGTGGCCTGCAACTCCGGCCGGTACGCGGTCAGCAGGGCCAGCAGCGAGGACCGGTCCCGGGGTGGGTCCGGCACGCCGAGGGCCGTGGCCACCCGCGCGGCGTCCGCGACGTAGGCGTCGTATCCGGCCGCGTCCAGCGGGTGCGCGCCGAAGCGCTCGTGGGCGCGGAGGAAGCTGTCGACCTCCGCCGCGTGCACCCAGCCCAGCAGGTGCGGATCGGCGGCGCGGTAGGGCGTCCCCGCCGCCGTGGTGCCGCGCACCCGCTCGTGGACCGCCCGGACGCGGTCGACGGCGAGCTGCGCGTCCTGCGCCGTGCCGTAGGTGGTGACGGCGAGGAAGGTGCTGGTGCGCTGGAGCCTTCCCCACGGGTCGCCGCGGAAGCCGGAGTGCGCCGCCACGGCGGTCATGGCGAGGGGGTGCAGGGACTGCAGCAGGAGGGCGCTGAGGCCTCCGATGAACATCGAGGCGTCGCCGTGGACCGTGCGGATGGGGCGGTCGGGGCCGAACCAGCGAGGCCCCGGTGCGGTGTGGATGCGTACGCGGTTGGCGGGACCGGATGGTCCCGCCACGCGGCTGAACAGCGTCGAGCCGAGCCGTTCCCGCAGGTTCCGGTCGCCGGCAGAGGGCTTGTCCATGGTGGTGTCCTGCCCGCCCGGAGCCCGGTTCAATGCTTCGGCCGGGTCCGGGCGGGTCCGGGCGGAGCGCCCCGGGTGGACGGGGTCAGTGCTGTGCGTCCCTTTCGGTGGCGCGGCTGAGCGTGCCGGGCCACCATGCGGCCGGGCCGATGTCCCGGACGAGGGCCGGTACGAGGAGGGACCGGACGACGAGGGTGTCGAGGAGCACGCCGAAGGCCACGATGAAGGCGATCTGGAGCATGAACGCCAGCGGGATGACACCGAGCGCGGCGAACGTGGCGGCGAGGACGACGCCCGCGGAGGTGATCACGCCTCCGGTGGCCACCAGTCCTCGCAGTACTCCCTGGCGGGTGCCGTGCAGAAGGGATTCCTCGCGGACCCGGGTCATGAGGAAGATGTTGTAGTCGACGCCGAGGGCCACGAGGAAGACGAAGCCGTAGAGCGGTACGGAGGAGTCGGTCCCGCTGAACCCGAGGATCTGCTGGAACACGAGCGCGGAGATGCCCAGGGTCGCGACGAAGCTGAGCGCGACGGTGGCGACCAGGAGGACGGGCATCAGGACCGAGCGCAGCAGCCCGACGAGGATGATCAGGATGATCACCAGGACGACGGGGATGATGAGCATGCGGTCCTGCTCGGCGGTGCGCTGGGTGTCGTACTGCTGCGCGCTGTAGCCGCCGACGACGGCGTTCGCGTCCGGTACGGCGTGGACCGCCTCGCGCAGTCGTACGACGGTCTGCTGCGCCGCCCTGCTGTCCGAGGGCGCCGCGAGCGTGGCGTCGAGGCGGACCCTCCCGTCGGCCACGAGCGGTGCGCCGCCCGGCGGCCCGGGTGCGGTGAAAGGGGTGACGGCGGCGACGCCTTCGGTGCGCTCGGCCGCCCGCACGACCTGGTCGAGCCGGCCGGCGTCCGCGATCACCACGGCCGGGTTGCCCGATCCGCCGGGGAAGTGCTCGCTCAGGGTCTGCTGGGCGGCCACCGACGGGGCGTCGTGCACGAAGATCTCGTCCAGCGGCACTCCCTTGGCGTTGAGCGTGGGGGCGAAGGCGGCGCAGGCCAGGAGGACGGCGAGGCTGAGGGCCCAGACCTTGCGCGGGGCGCGGTCCACCACGGCGGCCACGCTCTTCCAGATTCCGTGCCCGGCGCCGGCCTCGGCGGTGTGGCCGATCCTGGCGGGCCAGTAGGCGGCGCGGCCGAGCAGGACGAGGACGGCGGGCAGGAAGGTGAGGGTGCTCAGCACCGCGCACACGATGCCGATCGCCCCCACCGGGCCGAGGGCGCGGTTGTTGGTGAGGTCGCTGAGCAGCAGGGCGAGCAGGCCGAGGGCGACGGTGCCCGCGCTCGCCGTGATCGGTCCGATCGAGCGGCGCAGGGCGGCCCGCACGGCGGCGAACCGGTCCGGGCGGGCCTGGAGCTCCTCGCGGAAGCGTGCCGTGAGCAGGAGGGCGTAGTCGGTGGCCGCGCCGATGACGAGGATCGAGAGGATGCCCTGCACCTGCCCGTCGACGCGGACGATCCCGTGGTCGGCGAGCACGTAGACGATTGCGCAGGCGAGTCCCAGGGCGAAGACGGCCCCGACGATGATCACTACGGGGAGCAGCAGGCTGCGGTAGACCAGCAGGAGGATCAGCAGGACGGCGGTGAGGGCAACGGCCAGCAGGAGTCCGTCGATTCCGGCGAAGGCGTCGGCGAGATCGGCCTGGCTCGCGGCGGGGCCTGCCAGTTGGGCGACGGTGCCCGGGACCTGCGCCGCGGCCGCCGCGATCTCCTCCAGGGTGCGGGGCAGCTCCTCCCCCAGGTCGGGCGGGAGCTGTACGACGCCTTGCAGGGCGCGGCCGTCGGCGGAGAGGACGGCGGGTGACGCCGGGGCGGAGGAACCCGTAGACCGGTCGGCGCCGCTCAGGCCGGCCAGGGCCCGTGTGGCCTCCTCCTGCTGCCGGGGTCCCAGCTTCGCGCCCGGCGTCTTCGCCGTCCACACGACGATCACGGGCAGGCTCTCCTCCTGCCGGAAGGCCTTCTGCGCCTCGACGGCCCGGGTGGACTCGGCGCTGCGCGGCAGGAAGGCGGTCTGGTCATTGGTGGCCACCTCGCCGAGCTTGCCCGCGTACGGTCCCAGCCCGCCGCCGATGAGGAGCCAGGCGACGAGCAGGACGACCGGGATCAGCCATCGGGTGAAGCGGGGTGAGGCAGGCATGGCGCTCCTGGGTGTCCATCGATCTATCTCGACGATTAACAATCTCAATGATCGAGATAGATTAGACGACGGGCGGTGCGTCTGCCAGGAGGGCGTGGCTGCGGTGCCGGCCGTGGCTCTGCTGCCGGCCGTGGCCGGGGCCGACGTGTTCGTCCGTACCCCGTCTTCGCCGGGAAGGGCCGGTCCGGATGCATGCGGACCGGCCGGGGATTCAGCGCCCCGGTGCCCGCAGGTCGCCGAGTTCCTCGTTCATGGCGGCGAGGAACCGCAGGACGACCGCGAGTTCCTCCTCGCTGAAGCGCTGCCGGGCGCTGTCGGTGGCCTCGGCCAGGGGCATGAACGAGGAACGCGCCGCCGCCCTGCCCTGGTCCGCGTAGCGGATGTGGACGACCCGGCGGTCCTCGCTCTCCCGGGAGCGGGTGATGTGCCCGGCGCGCTCCAGCCTGTCGAGGCAGGCCGTGACGGCGCCCGAGGTGAGGCCGAGGTGCTCGCGCAGCCGGCCGGGGGTGAGGGGCTCGGCGCTGTCGAGGATGACGGACAGGGCCTGTACGTCCGTCGGGTGCAGTCCCTGGCCGTGCGCGAATCCGTGGACCAGACGGTTGATCTCCCCGTTCAACCGCCTCAGTTGCACGGCGAACGCATGGAGGCTCACCTCCCCGTTCCCTTCCGGGACGCCTCCGCTGGAATTCCGCACATTCGTATGGGCCACCGGGTCAGCGTATAGAAGGCGGGCGGCCGGACCGCAGGTCGCGTGGTGCGCGAGCTTTCCCCGGCGCATTCGAGTGGTCTTCGCCGCCGGGACCCATTCGGTAGGGCGTGCGCACCGAAGACGCCGTGGACGTGTCGCGGATGTCGTGACACGCCGCCGACGTCTCCTCCAGGAGTGCTCATGCACGCTCGCTTCCTCCCCGCCCTCGTCTGCACCGCGGCTGCCGCCGTGCTGGCCGCGCCCGCACTCGCCGGCGCCGACGGCCACCGGCCCGCCGAACGGACCGCGTCCGGCCCGGCGCTGCACGCGATCGGTCTGACGTCGGATCAGCGGCTCGTCGAGTTCGCCGTCGACAAGCCGGGCAGGACCTGGGACCTGGGGAAGGTGTCCGGCCTGTCCGGCGACATGAAGATCGTCGGCATCGACTTCCGCGTTCAGAACGAGAAGCTCTACGGCGTGGGCGACCGGGGCGGCGTCTACACGCTGAGCACCGAGTCCGCGAGCGCGGTCAAGGTGTCCCAGCTGACGGTGGCCCTCACGGGCAGCTACTTCGGCGTCGACTTCAACCCGGCGGCGAACCGGCTGCGGGTCATCAGCGACACCGGCCAGAACCTGCGCCACAACATCGACGACACGGCCGCGCCGCTCACCACGACCGTGGACGGAACGCTCACCAACCCGACCGTGCCGCCCTCCACCGCGCTCGGGGTGACCGGGGCCGCGTACACCAACAACGACCTGAACGCGGCGACCGCGACCACCCTGTTCGACCTCGACACCATGGCCGACCGGATCTCCCTCCAGTCCCCGGCCAACGCGGGCAGCCTCTCCCCCACCGGGAACCTCGGAGTCGACGCGGGGCCCGCCGCCGGCTTCGACATCCACTACAGCGCCGAGAAGTCCGCCAACAGCGGCTACGCGGCCCTCGGCACCGCCGGCGCCCGGCGCCTGTACGGGATCAACCTGCTGACCGGCGCGGCACGCGACCTCGGCGCCTTCCCGAAGAACCGCCCGGTCACCGACATCGCCCTGCCGCTCGACCAGCACTGACCCACGGTCCGGGGCCGTACACAGGGTGCGGCCCCGGACGCACGGCGCGCAGGCCTGTGTTTCAGCCGAGCGGCCGGCGTGCCAGGGCCAGCACGTGCATGCTGGTCACGGCGAGTGGGTCCGAGCAGCAGCACCGCATCGAACTCCCGAGCATGCCACCGCCCGCCGCGGGGGCGCTACCCGCAGCGGGCGGCTCCGTGCCCGGCACGGCGGCGTCCGCGCAGGCGCGTTCCGCTCACAGGCCGGTGAGGGCGCGGGCCGTGAGTCCGACGCCGACCAGGAGGACGAGTGCCGAGGTGGCGGCGGGTCCGATGCGGCCGAACACCTTCAGCCGCGTGGAGGCCCGTTCGGCGGTGCGGGCGCTGATGCGGTCGCGCAGCCGTACGAGGAGGAGGCCGGCCAGAGTGAGCGTGGCGGCCATGCCGATCCCGTAGCCGATGACCAGGAGGATCCCGAAGGCGGTCCGGCCGAGGGCCACGGCGCCGAGGAGGACGACCAGCGCCGAGGGACTGGGGACGAGGCCGCCCGCGACGCCGACGGCGAGGAGCGACCAGCGCCCTCGACGTGCCGGAGGCGGGGTGTGGTGGTGCGGGTGGGCGTACGGGCGTCCCGTGGCGGTTTTCGTCAGGACGACGGTGTCGCCGGTGGGGGCGGCGGGTGTCGTGTCGGGTGCTCGACGTGAGGACGGCAGGGTCGTCGGGGGCTCGTGGGCACGGCCGGGGTGTTCGTCGTGCGCGTGTCCGTGCGCGTCGTCTCCGTGCGCGTCGTCGTGGTCGTGATCGTGGGCGTGATCGTGGGCGTGATCGCCGTGGTGGTGATGGCCGTGGGCGTGGCTGTGGCCATGACCATGGCCATGGCCGTGCTGGAGGGGGCGGCCGCGTAGGGCCGAGTGCAGGAGCCGCACGCCGATGGCGGTGACGAGGAGGCCGCTGGCCAGGCCCAGCCAGCCGAGGACGGTTTCACCGGCCAGGTGGGTGGCGAGCGGGAGGGCCAGGCCGAGGGCGAGCACGCCTGCGGTGTGGGTGAGGGTGACGGTGACGCCGACGGTGACGGCGTCGCGCGGGGTTCCGCGGCGCCCGGCCAGGTAGGCAGCCATGATCGTCTTGCCGTGGCCGGGCAGGGCGGCGTGGGAGGCGCCGAGGACCACGGCGAGGAGCAGGGCGAGGAGGCCGACGGGCACGGTCAGTTCGCGGCGGCCGACGAGTGAGTCGAAGAGGGCGGAGACCCTGTTCAGCACGGCGGTGACGGGGCCCGCGCCGGGCAGTCCGGGCGGCAAGATCCGGGCCGCCGGTCCCGGTCCGGGCGCGGTCCGCAGGTCGGCGGTGTGCTGGTCGAGCGGGTCGGAGAGCGGATTCTGCGGATAGCGGCGCAGGCGGTCGGTGGTGGAGGCCTCCGGGACGGTGGAGGTGGTGAGGGTGACGCCTTCGCCGCGGGCGGTGATCTCGCGCCAGCCGATGCGCCGGGTGTCGTAGTGCGTGACCACGTGGACCCCGGACGGTGAGGTGAGGTGCGCGTCGGCGGTGAGGCCGCAGGTGAGGCGACTGGTCTCGAGTCCGGCCTCGCCCGTGTGGAAGGTCAGCCGGTCCGCTCTCCGCTTCCACGAGAGGTTCATGCCGCCCACGTCCGCGGCCAGTTGCCCGGCCAGTGCGCTGCATGCCGACTCCGCGTACGCGCCCTGCTCGCCGGCGGTGAGGGATCCGTCGTGGTCGCGGTCGATGAGGGGGCGCTCCTGTGCGGCGGCGATCTCGGCACGGTCGACCACGATCTCGGCCTCGACCGCGTCGGGGCGCAGGATGAGGCTGGTCGCGTAGTTGACCGTGAAGTTGCCCAGCGGGTGCGCGGGGTGTGCGGCGGCGGGGTGGGCGGAGGCGAGGAGCCCGAGCGGGGTGAGGAGGGCTGCTGCGAGCGGGGCGGCGGTCAGGCGCCGGCGGATGGTGGGGTTCATGGGGTGCCGTCGATTCGCCGGAGGGCGTCGCGCGCCGCGGGGGCGTGGAGCGGGTGGAAGGAGGGGTCGACGGCCAGTGCCTGCCGGAGGTCGCGGCGGGCGGCCGTCGGGTCGCCGAGGGCCTGGTGGATGGCTCCGCGGTGGTAGAGGAAGAGCGCGCTGCGCGTGCCGAGTGCGAGGGCTTCGCCGGTCTGGCCGAGGGCCTCCCGGTCACGGCCGGCCCGGTGCAGGGCCCAGGCGTAGGCGTCGTGGACGGCGATGAACGGCCTTTCGCGCAGGGCGGCTTCGGCCATGGTGACGGCCCGGCCGGGGCTGCCGTGGTCGGCTTCGAAGAGGATCGCGTCGGTGTCGGCGGGCGCGCCGGCTGCCCGGCGGAGCGTTTCCTGGGCGCGCAGGACCGCGTACTGGGCCTCGGACTGGTCGCGGTGGCCGAGAGACTGCTGAAGTTCCCCTAGTGCCAGGAGGTACTGGGGCAGGGGGGCCCTCGCGATGGCCGCGGTGTAGTCGGCGACCGCCCGACCGGACTGCCCCAGGGCCGCGTGGGCCTTGGCCCGGGCTTCCAGCAGGCCCGCGTCCTGCGGCGCGATGGCCAGCCCCGCCTCCGCCCGACGCAGGCCGGTGGCGGCGTCGCCGTTCTCCAGGGCGAGGGAGGACAGGTGGGTGAGGGCGAAGGCGCGCTCACCCGGGGTGCCGGCAGCCCGTAGCGCGCGTTCCATCAAGGCGGTCGCCCGGCCGGTGTCACCGCGGAGTTCGAAGGTGTAGGAGGCGCGGGCCAGGGAGGCGCTGTCCGGTCGCAGGTCGGCCATCTCCTGGACTGCTTCCTCCGCTTCCTCGTACCGGCCGAGCTGGGTGCGGGCATCGGCGAGCACCCCGTAGGGGGCGGGGGTGGCGGGGCTGGTCGCGATCGCCCTCTCGGCCCAGGTGAGGGCTTCGCGGAACTGGTGGCGGGCGGCGGCGAGGGCGCCCATGCCGATCTCGGCGTGCAGGTTCTCCGCCGGCTGGAGCCGGAGGGAGTGGCGCAGGGCCTTCTCCGCCTGGGCGTACGTGGCCTGGTCGGCGGTGGTGCGGGCCTGCTCGACCAGCGCCAGGCCGAGGTCCGCCCAGCTGACCGGGTCCTTCGGCAGGCGTACGACGCGTTCGCGCAGCGCCGCGATCCCGCGTGCCGGGCCGGAGGCGGGTGATGCCGTGGCCTCCGTGTCCGGGCCGCTCGGGCCGGACGGGGAGAGGCCGATCGCGCCGACGGTGAACATGACCACGCCCAGCGCGAGGGTGATCGCGGTGCTGCGCAGATGCCGGCGGCTGCGACTGCGGCGGCTGCTACTGCTCCGGATCGCGGGAGCGGGTTCGTCTTCGGGCCGTTGCACGGGATCCTCCCCGGGGAAGTGCGGCAGTACGGGTTCCGGGCGGGAACCGGAGGACCCGCCTCGGCCCCGCCCGGAACACGTCGGATCAGCTGGTCTTACGACCGCGGCGCAGGCGGAAACCGCCCACACCGAGGAGCAGCGCGCCGAGACCGCCCAGGGCCGCGGCCTTCGAGTCCCCGGACCTCTGCATCGCGGCGGGGCCGCTGTTCACGGACTTGGTCTGCGGGAGCGCCAGGTAGGGGAACGAGGTGCCGAACGGCACGTCGTTGGCGTTGACCTTGTCGCCGTCGGCGAGGGCCGGGACGAGTTGGCCCGTCTGGGCGGCGCCTTCGACGGCCTGGAGGGAGATGTCGATGACGTCGTCGGTCAGTCGCCGGCCGTTGGGGAAGCCCGCGAGGTCACCGGCCAGGACGCCGTACCGGTTGGGGTTGGCGGTCGGCGGCACGGCCATGTTCAGGCGCAGCTCCTCCGCGGGCACGATGTCCCGGCGCTTCGCGTCCTTGTTGAGGCTGTGGGCGTTCAGATCGGCCTGGATCGGACCGCACGCCTTGCAGATGCCCGTCAGGTAGATCTCGAAGAGGTCCCTGCGCGGGGCGGGCGGGGCCGGGATGCCGTAGACCTGCTGGATCAGCTTGGGCAGGATCGGGTCGAGGACCTTGTCGACGACCGGCTGCACGGTGCGGTCCTGGTCCGGGTTGAGCGTGTTGAAGGCGTCCTTGTACTTCAGCGGGACGACGACCTCGTTGACCAGCGGGTTGCCGAGGCGGGAGACCTGCTTCCACTTGTCGCCGTGCTGCTTGTCGCGGGAGTCGGAGACCTGCACGCCCTGGCGGTCGGTCGTCGACCACACCCCGATGACCGGGTTTCGGGTCGTGTTCCCCTTCAGGGCGAGCTGCGACTTCGGGATCTGCAGGGCGACGGAGTTGACGTTGTAGCCGGCGAGGGTGTCCTGGCCGCGCTCGGACAGGTTGCCGCCGTAGAGGAGGTCGAAGACCCGCAGGTCCGCGAAGAACGGGTCCTCGGCCTGGCCCGCGAAGGTCTTGCCGCCGCCGGGAACGTTGCGGATGGCCTGGTTGCGCAGGGCGGCGTAGTTCGGCATCGACGCGGGTCCGACCCGCGAAGGGGCCGCGGGCACGTTGGAGAGCAGGACCTTGCTCTCGTTGCCGTGGGAGACCACCAGGTCGTAGACCTGCCGGAAGTTGAGGTCCGGGTCGGTCAGCGAGGTCACCGGGCCCGTGTTGTAGAGGAACTGGTTCGCGGAGTCCTGGTAGCTGTTGCGGAAGCGCCAGGTGTAGGTGATGTCGGAGACGCCGTCACCCGTGTTGTCGATCTTGATGTTGTAGCGGAGGTCCTCACCGAACGCGTAGAAGTTCGGGCCGCCGTTGGGCTCCTCGAACGGGATCCAGTTCGCCAGGAAGGTGACCGAGTCCGGGCGGTCGAAGCTGGTGTACGCGTATACGTCGGTGTTGTCCGCCCGGGGGTCGCCGGCGATCAGCGGGGCCTCGCGGTGGCTGGACGCGGCGCTGACTCCCGGGGCCAGGGTGAGGACGGCAAGGCCGGTCGCCAGCGCGCCGGCGCCCAGGACGAGCAGGGACTGGTCGAGCACGCGCCGCGAACGGGGCCGTGCGGAAAGGGACTTCAAGGGTGTTCCTCTCGACTGCGAACCCTGGCCGCCGCACACACCGGCACGGCCGGACAGGGACATTCAGGTGGGGTGCCCACTCGGTCGGACAGGCAGCGCGGCCCCGCGGGGCATCTGCGAGGGGCACTCGCCTTGCCGCCACGGCGCCGCGTGCGGGCCGGCGGGACCGATACCGGTGCCCGCACCTGCCTCTTCGCCGGGGCACCACAGGCGGATTGGCCTGCGCAGGTCCGTTCCCTCCAAGGGCTGACCCCGCTAGTGCATCTGGCCGACCGTTTCACCCCTGCCCGCGCCGGGGCGCACCGCCGTGCCGGGCGTCGAGGGCGTCGCGTTCCTCAGGACCGCACTGGCAGACCTGCTGCGCTCCGCGGTCACCGGCGTCACCTCCGGGGCGGGTTGACGTCCACCACCGGGCGCCTCGCCCCATCGCGCCGCCGGCATTCGCCTCACCCGGAGCGCGCACACGGGACCCGCGGTGGAGATCCACGTCGTGGTGCTGCGCGGCCACCGGGTGCTGGACGTGACCCGGGCCGGTCGCACCGCCGTGCAGGCCCTCCACCCGTCGACGGCGCAGCCGGTCCCGGTCACCGTCACCGTGATCGGGATCGTCTTAACGGCTCCGGTCGGATCAACTGGTCCATCCGGGCAGGTGCATGCCCAGCAGCAAGGCCTCGCGCTCCCCCGGGTCCGCTCGCTGGGCGAGCCCCTGGAGGAACCGCCGGGACAGCATGCGCGAAGACGTCGTGCTCATAGGACAATCCGTCCGTGATTCCGTGACGACCCCCCGTACGAGATCACCCGTATGCCGGAGCCGGTGCGTTGCGGTGGAGGGCGTCGCGGAGGCGGTTGGCCTGGGTGACCAGCCGGGAGCGGCCGGGGCGGGTCGCGGTCTCGGCGAGGCCCGCGGGCTCGGGTGACGACGCTCCCGACTGCTCCACGCAGTCGGCGGCCGTCGCGAGGAGGTCGCCGGCGCCCCGGGGGTCGGCCCTGCCGGTCAGCAGCACGGGGAGCACGGCGCCCAGGACGGCCCAGGTGGTCGCGCAGGCGCCGGTCGCGGCGGCGGTGCGCAGCGAGTCGGCGAGCCGGTTGGGTTTGACCGTGCCCAGGTTGAGAAGCTCGCCCAGGTCCCCGCCCAGGCGTTCTGCGTCCAGTTCCTCCCGGGCCGCGAGGGTGAGCAGCGCGTCCACGGCGCGGAGCCGGTCCTCGGCGTGGCGGGCGCCGAGCCCGGTGGCCACGGCGAGGTGCAGGGCCGGACCGGCGGGTCCGCCGGCCGCGGCGAGTCCCGGGAGGGCGCTGAGGCCGCCGCGCCCTTCGTGGACGGCGCAGGCCGTGACCTCGGGGAGCCACCAGGCGGCCAGGGTCTCGCGGTCCTCGGGCATGGCCGCGATCAGCAGGCCGTCGGTGTGCGCCCCTCCGTCCCAGCACCGGTGGGCGGCCTTGCGGGCCTGCGCGAGCTCGTGGAAGGCGTCCGGGAACTCCCGTAGCACGGTGGCGCGTGGGGCCGTGTCGAGTACGAGGTGCGCGGGGGTCTCGCCGTACGCGTACGGCACGGCCGGCGCGGTGCGGCGGGTGATCGCCGCGGGTGCTCCGGCCTCTCCGAGCCAGGCGGCCAGCCTGTCCCCCTCCGGTGTGCCGAGGGCTGCTGCGGCGGGAGCGGCGGCGGGGTCGCGGCGTACCCGTAGCAGGGCCTGCGCGAAGTCCACCGGGGCGGGCTGCTCGCCGAGGTGCCCGTAGGCGGCGAGGCGCTCGACGAGCACCCGGGGGTCCAGGGTGCCGGTCTGCTCGGTGGGCGCGGCGAGCAGGAAGGGCAGCGGCCGGGTCCTGATGTGCCGGGCGGCCTCGGTCAGGCGGGCGTGGCCGGCGACGGTGAACGCCGTGTGGTGGCAGTCGCTGCGCCAGCTCCCGAGCGCCTCCGGCTCTTCCCCCGTCTGCTTCGCGTCCAGGACGGCGGCGGCGACGTGTGCCAGTCCGGCGAGTTCGCCGGTGTACCAGTGGGCGCGGGCGGGGTCGAGCCACCACTGGCCGGCGAGCGCCGGACGCAGCGCCGCGGCGAGGGCCGCGCGGTCCCGGTGCGCGTGCCGGACGAGGCCGTCCAGGGCTCGCTCGAACTCCTCGACCGTCGATGTACGGGAGTTGATGACGGCGGTGACGAGTTCCACGGTCTCCGCGACCGTTCCAGGAGCCGGGGCGAGCGGGACCGCGACCGGGGGCGGCGGAAGGAGCTCCTGGTAGGGGGCGGTGTCCTCGGCGGGGGCGGCGGCGTCCTGTCCGAGGAGTTCCACGGCACGGGTCCGGTGGGCCGGGCTCAGCGACCGGGCCTGCCAGGCGAGTTCGGCGCGCAGTGCGGGGTCGCCGGTGAGGTGGAGGGCGGCCAGCTTGAGGGCCCGCTCCTGGATGTCGGTGTCGGTGTGCCCGAAGGCTTCGCCGAGCACGGGCAGCAGCTCGGGGGCGGTGGCCGGGTCGCGGCGGAGCTCTTTGCCGATCAGTACCAGCTGGGCGCGGACGAGCTTCTTCTCGGGTCGGAAGAGGACGGCCGCCGACATCTCGGCGAGCAGTCGGGGGGTGAGGTGGCCGGCCGCGGCGAGCCGGGCCAGTGTCTGCTGGGCGTACCCGGCCACCGGAGACGGGGCGTCGGCGGTCAGCGCGATCCAGTCGGCGGCGCGCTCGCGTTCCTCGTCCTCGGTCGGACGCAGCGCCTGCCAGATGGCCTGGTAGGGCTTCAGGTGGTGGTACTTGCCGCCGCGCAGGAGGCGGGCCGTGCATCCGTCGAGGAGGACGGCGCGGTCCACGATGCCGTCCGCGGCGAGGCCGGTAAGGACCGCCGGCCATTGGTGGGGATCGTCCGGGTCGCAGCGCCAGCCGAGGGAGCGGACCGGCTCCGCGGTCTCGAAGAGGCACGGCACGAGGGCTGCGACGTGCGGGTCGTTGCGCAGGGCGTGGGCGAGCGGGGCGCGGGAGGTACCCAAAGCCATCGCCCAGCCTTCGACGCAGCCGTCGGTGGTGGGCATCGGGCAGCGGGCGATCCGGACGAGTTCGCTGATCAGCGGGTAGTCCTGCTCGGCGGTGGCGGCGCGGGCGGCCAGCCGGTGGGCGAGGTCGCCGAGCCACGCGGGGTCCCGGTCGGCCAGGACGTCGAGCAGGATGCCCAGGGGCAGTTGCTGCCAGCGGCGCATGTCCCGGGCGCCGATCCAGGCGGCGGCCGCTGCCGAACCGGTGTGGCAGCGGGCTCCGGCGACCACCAGGGCCGGGTACATCAGGTCCCGTTGCTGCCAGCCGTCCCAGCCCTGGGCGCGCAGTTCACCGCGCAGCTCCTTCAGGCCGGCGAGCAGGTCGCGGCGCTGCGTGCGGTCCAGCGGTTTCAGGAGTCCGGGCAGTTCGGCGGTACGGCCCCTGCGTACCGCCTCCAGGACGCCGGCGGCGGGAGCCTGCTCGGGGGTGGAGGTGCTGTTCATCGGGCGGCTCCGGTGGAAACGGTGCTGGTCGCAGGGGCAGCGGGGGTGGCGGCGGCGCGGAGGGCCATCCGGGTGGCGAGTGCGTGTTTGCAGGGGCCGCGGCGGCCTCGGTGGTCGGCCCACCACTGGCAGGTGCAGCTGAGGGCGCCTCCGGACTCGCGCACCTGGTAGCGGCGTTCACCGGAGACCACGACGGAGGTGCCGGTCCCGTCCAGGGTGACCGCGCCGGCCTCGAGCAGCGCGCGGGCGGCGACGAGGCGCGGGTTGTGGCGTTCGGCGCGGCGGGCGTCGTAGGGCAGTTCCCGGTGGAAGTACGCGGCTTCGGCGATGTCGTAGCCGACCCGTCCGGCGGTGCCCAGGCGGGTGAGTGCGGCCCGGACCCGCTCGGCCGGGAGGCCCGACTGGTCGGCGAGGTCGGCGGGGTCGATGCGCGGTTCCCAGGCGAGCAGGACGGAGATCAGCTCGGCGTCCTCGGCCGCCGCATCGGTCTCGAGGGCCTCCAGGACGGCCCCTTCGCCGGAGAATCCGCGGTCCGCTTCCGGGGAGAGGGTGAGGGTGAGCCGCATGCCGGGCAGGCCGATCTCCCATGCGGAGGCGGTGGGGTTGGCGCCGTCCGCCGCAGGACCGTAGACGCGCAGGCCGGTGGCCTGACGCAGGACCCGCTGGAGGGCGGCGAGCCGCTCGGGGCCGGGCAGGCAGACCGCGCCGGGGACGGGCCGGGTGGTGGGGCGCAGGGCGCGGCCCGCGGGGACCACCCAGAGCGGGCCGCCCGCGGCTCCGCCGCCCGCCGGGGTGCGCGGGAGGGAGCGCAGGAAGCGGGCCGTCTCGGCGGGGCCCAGTTCGGCACGCAGGTCGAACCCGGTGGTGATGGCCTGGGACTCGGCGAAACCGCGCAGCCAGCGGTCGGGCAGCGGCACCTTCTTCTCGACGACCGGGCCGTCCAGGGTGGTGACCGCCATCTCGTCGGGGCCGACCCGCAGGTGCAGCGGATCGTCGCCGGTGAGCCGGGACAGCGCCTCGCGCAGCGGGTTGTTGACGTCGACGTTCGTGGTGCCGTGGCCGGTGTCGGCGCCGCGCAGGCCCTCGGGCAGCACGTCGAGGCGGGCGTACACGCCGCAGCAGCCGGAGAAGGATTCGAAGCGCAGCCGGTCCCCGTTGCCCGTGACGACCGGGTCGAGGGAGGCCCGTAGGGTGCGGCGGTGATAGCGGGCCGCGGCCACGTCCGCGACGGCGAGCAGTGCGCGGGCGGCTGCCTGAGGGGCACTCAGGAACCCGGCGAAGAACTGCGGGTGGGCCTCGGCCCCGGCCGGGGTCAGACCGCCCGCGGTCTCCAGTCCGAGGGACCGGCCCGCCCCGGCGGAGGTCAGTGAGGAGGCGCGGGCATAGGCGAAGGTGTGTGCGGTTCGCGTCATGAACGGGACGTTAGGGGGAGCCACTGACAACGCCGCCGGGACCGTGGACGGGGCGGGAACCGGCGGCGCCCGTACACACGACGGGCTTGCATGGGCGGCGCGCGAAATTCGTTTTACGGGCCGCGGCGGCCCCTGGTACGTTCCCGGAGGCCGTGCAGAAGAACGAGGAGGTGGTACCCGTGAACGCAGTATCGACATGGGTGCTCCCCTCCGGGGTCACGGTCGGACGATAGGTCGTCCGGGAGCGCCTCTCTGAGCACTCCCGAAAGGCACGACCATGGAATTCACTTCTGAGCAGCGTCTCGACGACGGCGTCATCGAGCGCGAGTTCACCCTCGGCGAGATCCCCGGCACCCTGTGGACGCCCGGATCCGCCGCACCGGCCCCGCTGATCCTGATGGCCCACAACAACGGCCTGCCCAAGAACCAGCCCCGCCTGATCGCCCGGGCGCGGCACTGCGCGGCGGCCGGCTACGCGGTGGCCACCATCGATGCGGCCGGCTGCGGTGAGCGGCCCCGATCCGCCGCCGACGAGCAGGCACGTGACGGCCTTCGCCGGGCGATGCGGGCGGGCGAGCCGGTCGAGGAGATCTTCGAGTCCCTCGTGGGCCCGCTGGTCGAAAGGGCGGTCCCGGAATGGCGGACCACCCTGGACGCCCTCCTCGCGCTGCCCGAGATCGGCGGCCCGGTCGGGTACTCCGGGTGGACCGCCCTCGGCATCCGCCTCGCGGTGCTCGATCCGCGGATCGCCGCCGCGGGCTTCTTCGCCGGGGGCTTCGTGCCGCGCGCCCAGCGCGAGGAGGCCCGGCAGGTCACCGTTCCGCTGCTCTTCCTCCTGCAGTGGGACGACGAGGGGAACCCCCGGCAGCGGGCCCTGGACCTGTTCGACTCCTTCGGCAGCAAGGAGAAGACCCTGCACGCCAACCTGGGCGGCCACACCGGCACCCCGTGGTTCGAGGTGGAGGACGGCAACCGCTTCCTCGACCGGCACCTGAAGTAACCCCGGCCCGGCACCGGACCACCGGCAACCGGTAGCCGGCCCCATCGGATCCGCCCCGACCGCCACGGAACCGCCCTCCGGCGGTACCGTCCGGTCGGGGCGGCGCCCACTCAGAGGCTCCAACACCGCAGCGCCTTGCGGGAATTCGACTTCGATCCGGTTCGGTAACACGGGCTCCACAGTTCGGACGCATCCGGTATGACGGGAAGAGTCCTGCGAAGGGGGATCCTGTGGCGACCGCGATCATTGCAGTGCTGGGCACTCTGCTCGGTGCCTTTGCGGCGGGACTGATGCAGCATCGCATCACTCTCTCTGCCCGCCGTGACCGTGACCGGCGGGCCCTCGCGGCTGCCGTGGCCGGCTTGCTCAGTGCCGCGACCGACCATCGCCGCCACCACTACCTGAAGCAGGCGAGTCGCAGAGCCGGCGGCGAGGCCCCGCCTCCTGAGGCCGCCGAAACCCGGGCCGCGCGGTGGGAGGCGAAGTCGGCGATGACCAAGGCACTGACTGCGGTGACCCTCGAGACGGACGATCCGGAGCTTCTGCGACGGGCAAGGGAGCTGGTGGAGGCGTCGCGGGAGGTGGGCGACCCTCCGCGCGACGACCATCCTCCCGTCGCGGGCTCGGGGAACCGTAGCCGTCAGGCGCACGTCGCCTTCGAGACGGCCGCAGCCCAGTACCTGAGGCGCGCCCGGCGTTGAGCAGCAGGACCACCGGGTCCGGGCTCGGGGATCGGCCGAGGTGGCCGATCTAGGGTGCGGCGGGGCGCTGGGCTCCGGGGGAGAGGCGGTAGATCACGCTGGGGCGCAGGGGGCCGGCCGGGACGGTCATGTCCTCGTAGTCGTCGGCGGGGTCGTGGGTCATGCCGAGGCGGCGCATCACCGCCTGTGACGGGAGGTTGGTGGCCGTCGTCAGCGCCAGGAGTTGCGGCAACTCCAGGGATGTGAAGGCGAAGGCCGCGGCCGCGCGGGCGGCTTCGGTCGCGTACCCGTGTCCCCAGGCCGAGCGCGTCAGACGCCAGCCCGCCTCCACCCCCGCGACGGGTACGTCTTCGGCCACGGGAGCCAAGCCGGTGAGTCCGATGAACTCGCCGGTCGCCGCGGCCTCCACCGCCCACCAGCCCCAGCCCCGCCGGTCGAGGTCGGCTTGGAAGCGAGCTGCGGACGCCTCGCTCTGCTCGCGCGAGAGCACGCTCGGGAAGTACCTGCGGACCTTGGGATCGGCGTTCATGGCCGCCCACGGGCCCAGGTCGGAGTCCCGCCACCCGCGGAGTACAAGGCGATCGGTGCGCAGCTCGAACATGATCCCAAGACTAGAACGACCACCGGTTCGGAGGTGATCGGATTTCCGGTCGGGGAAGCGGAGCGACTTCCTGCTAGCGCAGGGGTTCGCTCAGTTCCATGGAGCGCAGTGCTGCCGCCAGGGCCTGCTCGTCTGCGATGTCGAGCGCCGTGTCGGTGAGCTTGATGACGTGTTCGTCGCCGTGCGCGCGGGCCCGTTCGAAGACCTCGTCGGCGGTGAGGGTGCCCGGCGGGGTGTACCTGACGGGGGTGTCGGGTGCGTACATCGCGGTGACGGCCGCGGAGGCCGTCCAGGCGGCTCGCAGGCTGGGTGCCCACAGGGCGGGCGGGAGGGCGGGCAGGGTGCGCAGCACGGCGTTGGGGGCGGTGGCGGCGTGGACCAGCATGACCTCGTCGCCGTGGCCGTGGCTGGCGTAGCGGTGGGTGGCCGCCCGCACCAGCTCGGTGAGGTGCAGTCGTGCCCGGTCGGGGTCCGTGCTCGTGGCCGCCCACACCGGCAGGGCCGTGACGCGGCCGAGCCGGTCGGGGAAGCCGCCCTGCCGTTCGGCGAGGGGAGGCACCGCGTCGAGGGCGGCGGCCGCGCTCGCGGCGCCGGGCAGCGGGGCGAGTTCCGCGACGGGGTGGTGGCGGGCGGCCCAGTAGCCGAGGCCGTGGGCGAGTTCGGCCAGGCGCGGTTCGGTGCTCTCGCCCGCGAGGAGGGTGCGCACGGCGTGGCCGACCCGGATCAGCGGATGGGTCGAGCCGCCGTACATGCCGGGGAGCAGGCGGGGCCACCACTGCGCCAGCACCTCCCGCCAGGGCCGGTCGGCGATCTCCCGCTCGAAGTGGCCGATCCAGTCGGCGGAGCGGCGCGGGTCGCCGAGGGCAGCCTGCCAGTTGGTGGCGGTGACCGGCTCGACGCGCATCGGGAACTCCTCCAGCTTGCCCGCGTAGAGATCGAGCCAGCGGTGTACCGAAGCCGCCTGCCCGTGCGCGGACAGGGCCTCGACGGCCATCGGCGCGTGATTGGTCAGCCGTCCGAGCCGCTCGGGGCCGGAACTGTGCAACCGCTGAAGCGCCTCGTCGAGAATGCCCGTCGTGTCCATGACGACGACCCTAAGGGAGACGCCGGGAGGCCGTAACGGCCGGGAGACCTAGGACCCGGCCTAGGACTACGCGGCGTCGTAGAGGGGGGTTGGGTGAGGGTCCTCAGGCCGGCGCCTCCGCGCGGGGGCCCGCGCTGGTGGTGGTCATGGGGGGTGAGGCGACCTCCAGGGCGGTGGAGAGGTCGTCCAGGGCGGTGAGGAGGAGGGTTCCGGCGCGGTGCAGCATGCGGTCGGCCTCGTCCCCGGGGTCCTCGGCGTTCCAGGCGTCGAGGGCGGTGCGGACCGGTTCCCAGGTGGGGAAGCGGTGGTCCCGTACCCCGCGGTCCGCGTCCTCGGCCGACTGCTGCAATGCGGTGGCCAGGGTGGCCGCCGAGGGGCGGCGGGGGCTGCCGGGGGCGGGCAGGTGGGCTTCCAGGAGCATGGTGACGTGGGCGAATTCGGCGAGGGCCTGTTCGGCTCCGGCCTCCGCGGTGCGGGAGAGGCCGCGTTGTCGTACGGGTTCCTTTTCGGCCATGGCCACGGCGCTCCGCCAGGCGAGGATCGAGACGCGGGCGGACAGGACGGCTTCGCGGGTCTCGCGGGCGCTCTGCCCGGTGGGGTCGGCGTAGTGGCGCACGACGGTGGCGGCGTAGCCGAGGTCCGCCTTGATCCAGTCGGCCAGGCGGGTGCGGAGCCTGGGGGTCTCCCATGCGGGGTAGACGGCGTAGGCGAGCATGGCCAGGGCGCCGCCGATGAGGGTCAGGACGAGGCGTGCGGGCACCGACTGGTCGAGGCCTACGCCGGCCATGGCGAGGGTGAAGACGGTGTACGCGGAGGCGGCCGCCTGGACGGGCGCGTAGCCGGTGTACATGAACAGCAGGATCAGGCCGCCGCAGATCACGGAGAGGGTCCCGGAGGCCAGGGGCGCGGGGTGGGCGAACTGCACGACGGCGCCGGCGATGACCAGGCCCACGAGGGTGCCGCCGAGTCGGGCCGCGGCCCGGCTGTAGGTGTGGGAGAAGCCCGGGCGCAGGATCAGGATGGCGACCAGCGGGACCCAGTAGCCGTGGCCGAAGGGCAGGGCGCGGCCGATGAGGTCGCCCACCACGACGACGACCGTGGCGCGGACCGCGTGCCGGAACACCGGGGAGTCGTGGTGCAGTTGTCCGCGGACGGTCCGGACCGCGCTCTTGGCCTCGGCGCGCAGGGGCGGGCGGACGAGCGTGCCCCCGTCGTCGGGGCGGCTGTCCTCGCCGGCCGGGCCGCCGGCATTGCCGCCGACCGGGCGGCGGTCGTCGCTGCGGGCCGGGCGGCGGTCGTCACTGCGGGCCGCCTCGGCCACGTCGCGCAGCAGGGCGCGCAGCCGGGCGGCCGACTGCTCGGCCGCGCCGACGAGCACGGGACCGTCCTGGGGGACCTCGATGGCGGCGAGGGCCCGGGGCGGGAGTTCCGCGGGCCGGCCGCGGCGGATCGCGTCGGCCGCCGTGTCCAGGATCTCCGCTGCTGCGGCGAGCAGTTCGTGGGCCCGGGCGCGGGCGGGGCCGTCCTGGGCGCCGCCGGTGACGGCGGGGTCGGCGGGGTCGGCGGGGTCGGCGAGCGACGCGAGGACCGGGCGCATCCGCTCGGCCAGGCCCCGGGCGCCGTGCAGCTGTGCCGGGCGGCGGCGCATCTGGCGGGGGCTGAGCGAGGCCGCTTCCCTGGCCTGGGCGAAGGGGCCCGGGGTGAACGGGGCGGCGGGGTCCTCGCAGAGCCGGCGGGCGTAGCCGGCCTCGGCTGCCAGGGCGTCGGCGAGCGCGTCGCGGTGCCGCCCCCAGCGGCGGATGGGGAAGAGCACCACCAGGGCCGCCTGCACGAGTCCGCCCGCGGTCATCAGCGCGGCCTGCCCGAGCGACTGCGTGACGGTGGCCGGCAGGGTGACGGTCACCAGCATCACGGCGGCGTTGGTGGTGCCGAGGCTGCCCGCGTTGGCGCCCAGCGACCAGGCCATGCCTCCCAGGAAGGTCCACAGGGCGGCCAGGAGGAGGAAGAGCGGGAGGTAGCCGCCGGTGAGGTAGCTCAGGAAGCTCGTGACGCCGAGGGTCAGGGCGGAGACCACTGGGAGCACGGGGTCGGGCCGCCAGCTGCGCTGGAACACCGCGATCCCGCCCAGCAGGGCGCCGTAGGCGGCTCCCGCGGCCGCGGTGCCGCCGAACAGCCACAGCGCAACGGATCCCGAGAGTGCCAGGCCCGCCGTCGCGCGCAGGGTGACCAGTGGTTCGAGTCTGGTCCGCTCGATCCGCAGGCCGGCGCGGGCGGTGTCCTTCAGTGTGCTCGTCCAGCCCATGGGGCGAGAACATGTCGCAAACATGCCGCTACCTCCGCGAAACTCCCCCGCGTGGAATGGCGTCCGCGCCACGTCGGTACGCAGCTCCGTACGCAGCCTCAGGTGGTGGCCGGCACCGCGGCCTGCGCCGCCACCGGCGCCGCGGCCGGGATCTCGCCGGGCCGGTGCTCGCCGATCAGGGAGCGCAGCCACTTCGAGCGGACCAGCATGGCCAGGCCCGCGAGGATCAGCAGGGCGCCCTGCCAGGTGAAGTTGGCGGACTGTCCGAGGACGTGGTCCAGGCGCGGGAGCTGGCCGCCGATGCCGTCGCCGGTCGCGGCCGCCAGGAACCAGATGCCGATCATCCGGTTGGTGAAGGCCCGCGGCGACAGGACCATGGTCATCACCACGCCCACCAGGCTCAGGCAGAGCTCGCCGACGACCTGGAGGAAGTAGACGCCGATCAGCCAGCCGAGCGAGACCTTGGCGCCGCCGGCGGCGAACGAGGAGGCGAGGGCCATGACGAGGAAGGAGAGGCCCACCAGGGCAAGCGCCGCGGCGAACCTGACGGGGGTGGAGAACCTGCGGCCTCCGCGCACCCAGAACAGCGCGAACAGCGGCGCCAGCGCGATCCCGAACACCGAGGCGATGGACTGGGTCCAGCTCGGCGGCATCGCCGCCCAGCCGAAGAGGTTCAGGTCGACCTTCTGTGCGGCGAAGAGGTTCAGCGCGCTGCCCGCCTGGTCGTAGATCATCCAGAAGAGCGCGGCGGCCGCGAAGAACCAGATGTACGCCTTCAGCCGGATCCGCTCCTCCGGCGTGATGGCGGGGCTGCGATACATGTGGGCCAGGTAGCCGACCGGGACGACGACTCCGGTGACCGTGAGCGCGTACGTGCCCGTGTCGAGGTCGAGGAGTCCGGTGTCCGCGGCGAGCAGGACGAGCGCCGCGAGGACGACTGCCGCGATGCCGGCGGCGCGCAGCAGGTTGCGGCGTTCGCGCCGGGTGAGGGGGACGGCGCGCGGCTCCTCGTAGGTTTCGGCCATCCGCTGCCCGCCCCGGACGAACTGCGCGAGACCGAAGGCCATCCCGATCGCGGCGGCGGCGAAGCCGAGGTGCCAGTCGATCTGCTCGCCGAGGTAGCCGACGATCAGCGGGGCCACCAGGGCGCCGAAGCTGATCCCCATGTAGGAGAGGGAGTAGCCCGCGGCCCGCCGGTCGCCGTCGCCCTTGGCGTAGAGGAAGCCCACCATCGCGGTGATGTTGGTCTTGAGCAGGCCCGTGCCGAGGGTGATCAGGAGCAGCCCGGGCCAGATGCCGGCGTTGCCGGGTACGGACAGGCAGAGGTGGCCCGCCATGATCACAAGGCCGCCCCAGAGCACGGCCCGCCGGGCCCCCAGGAAGCGGTCGGCGACCCAGCCGCCGGGCAGCGCGAGCAGGCCGATCGCCGCCATGTAGACCCCTTCGACCGCCATCGAGCGGTTCGGGTCGAAGCCCATGCCCCCGGCCGCTTTCGAGGCCGCGAAGAAGTGCACGAGGATGGCGACCATCCCGTAGAAGCTGAACCGCTCCCACATCTCCGTCAGGGCGAGCGTCGCCAGGCCGCGGGGATGGTCCCGGAGCGGTGCCGGGGAAGGCACCGCCGGTCCCCTCTCGCCACATCGCCATGTCGATTTGCCCGTATTTGGCGGAATCGGGGGCGAATCGTGACATCCGGTCGTCAGCCCCGGAGTCGGCCCGCCACCAGGGCTTCCCTGACCTCGCGCGCCACGCGGGCCGCGTCCTCGGGGTTGTTCACCACGTCCGTGCGGCTCATGTCGATCACGAGGACCTCGCTGGCCGAGTAGTGCTTGTTGACCCAGTCGTCGTAGCCGGACCACAGCGTCCGGTAGTACTCGACGAGGCCCTCGTCCTGCTCGAAATCGCGACCCCGCAGCCCGATGCGGTGCAGCACCGTCTCGAAGTCCGCCTTGAGGTAGACCATGAGATCGGGCGCCTTGCGGTACGGCAGGCCGTCGATCTCGCGCATCATCTCGCCCAGCAGACCCTCGTACACCCGCATCTCGAGGGAGCTGATCCGGCCCAGGTCGTGATTGACCTTGGCGAAGTACCAGTCCTCGTAGATGGACCGGTCCAGGACGTTGTCGCCCTGCTTGTACGCCTCCTTGATCGCGGCGAAGCGCGTCTGGAGGAAGTACAGCTGGAGGAGGAAGGGGTAGCGCTTCGCCTCGATCTCCTCGGGGCTCGCCGTGTAGAAGAGCGGGAGGATCGGATTGTCTTCCACGCTCTCGTAGAAGACTTCGCTGCCCAGCTCCTTGGCGAGCAGCTCGGCCACGCTCGTCTTGCCGATTCCGATCATGCCTCCGACGCAGATCACTGGCATTCCTCACTTCTCCCTGGGGGTCTTCTGTTCGCGGGCGCGTGGGCCGGGCGCCCCCACCCCACTGAGACGCGTTTCGGCGGTCGCTCGATTCCCCATGACCTTCGGGATCCCCGGACCTCGGATCCCGGATCTTCCGATCCCGGAACCCGGATCTTCATGATCAGCGTCATGCGGTCCCCGTCCGGGCCTGGGCCCGGACGCAGGACGCCCTCCTCGACGGGCCTGACCGGCCGTTCCGTAGGTGCCGCGGACAGCGACGAGCCACCGCCCCGCGGCCGCCATGAAGCATAAATGATGTTCGGCCGGAGAAGTCCTCGCGTGTTACTTGGCGGTAGGCAATGATGGCGGGCGACCATCCACACGGCGGAGGCTGAGGCAGCGGTGACGACTTTCGACGAACCGACCATCGTGCACACGTTCCGGGACGACGCCCTGGGAGAGCACGACGCCGTCGGTCTCGCCGCGGCGATCCGGCGGGGCGCGGTCTCCCCCGCCGAGGCCGCCCGGGACGCCCGGGAAAGGGTGCGGTCGGTCGACGCACGGCTGGGTGCGGTCCAGGTGCACGCCGACGGCACGGGGCCCGCGGCCGGCCAGGGGCCCGCGGACGGAACGGTGCAAGCGGCCGGAACGGGCGGTGCCTTCTCCGGGGTTCCGACCTTCGTCAAGGACAACACCGACTACCAGGGCCTGCCGACGGGGCACGGCAGCGCCGCCTTCCGGCCGAGGGCCGCCAAACAGCACGCGCCGTTCACCCGGCAGCTCCTGAGCAGCGGTGTCACGGTCCTGGGCAAGACCCGGCTGCCCGAGTTCGGCTTCAGCCCGACCACCGAGTACGACGGCGCGGAGCCGGTGCGCAACCCGTGGCACACGGACTACTCGGCGGGCGGCTCCTCGGGCGGCAGCGCGGCACTGGTCGCTGCCGGCGCGGTACCGATCGCACACGCCAACGACGGCGGCGGCTCGATCCGCATACCCGCGGCCTGCTGCGGACTCGTCGGCCTGAAGCCGAGCCGCGGACGGGTCGTGGCGAGCGCACTGGGCCGCCAACTGCCCCTCGACATCATCTCCGACGGGGTCGTGAGCCGTTCCGTACGGGACGCCGCAGCGTTCCTCGCCGCTGCGGAAACGTATCAGCGGAGTCCCGGACTGCCGCCCGTCGGCCTGGTCGAAGGACCCTCGGCGCGACGGCTGCGCATCGGGTTCCTCCTGGACTCGCCGAACGGCGTGCACGCCGACGCCTCCACCCGGACGGCGGTCACGGAGACCGTGGCGACGCTCGAACGGCTCGGACACACCGTGGCGCCGGTGGAGCTGGACATGGATCCGAGCTTCACCGACGACTTCCTCACCTACTGGGGGATGATGTCCTTCCTCCTCGGCGTCACGGGCCGCACCCTCGGCGCCGACTTCGACCGGCGCCGCATGGACGGCCTCAGCCAGGGACTGCGCGAGGAGTACCTGCGCAACTGGCGGCGCACTCCCGGCGTGCTGCGGCGGCTGAAGCGCACGAAGGAGGCCTACGCGGCATCCTTCCGCGGGCTCGACCTCGTGATGTCGCCGGTGCTCGCCCACACCACGCCGCCGATCGGCCACCTCAGCCCGACCGTTCCCTATGCGAAGCTGATGGAGCGGATCCTCGCGTACGTGGCGTTCACGCCGGTCGACAACGTCGTCGGCACTCCCTCGATCTCGGTGCCCTCCGCGAGCGCGACGCCGGACGGGCTGCCCGTCGGTGTCATGTTCGCCGCGCGCCCCGGCGCCGAGCGCAAGCTGCTGGAGATCGCCTTCGAGCTGGAGGCGGACCGGCCCTTCCGGCGCATCCAGGACCAGTAGCACCGGCACACCCGTACCCCGGTACCCCGGTACGAGGAGGGGAGCGGGGGCGGGGCTCGCGGTCGCTACCCGGCGGCGGGCGGCAGGTGCTCCACGCGCAGGGGCTCGAAGGTGATGCGGGTCCGTGCCCCGTCCTGCGCCCATCGCACCTCGATGGATCCCGGCCCCGCCGTCACCTCGGTGACCGCTTCGGTGACCGGCCCGGTGACCGTCTCGGGGACTGCTTCGGTGACCGCCTCGCTCACCGGCGCCGAACCGGGCTCGCCGGTGAGCGCGGCCAGCGCCGCGTACAGGCCCGTGCCCCCGGTCCCGGCCGTCAGGCGGGGCACGGTCGCCCACCGCGTGAAGGCGGTACCGGCCGGCGCCCTCGCCTCGTCCCGCACCTCCCAGCCGTGCACCGGGTGGAGCTCCGAGTGCAGGGGCTCCTCGGGACCCGTGGCCCAGCCGGTCTGTTCCACGCGGGCTCCGTACGGGGCTCCGCAGACCCGGTGCACGCGCAGTTCGTACCGGCCGCGGACGAAGGTGACGCTCTCCACGCGCAGGCCGGGGACGTGGGGCGCGCCGCCCGGGAAGACCGGCCGGTGCCAGGACGCGGCCCAGCCCCACCCGTTGCCCTGACCGCTGCCCAGCGGGTGGATGCGCCGCCGGACGCTGCGGGCGCCCGCCAGGACCAGGGCGAGGTGGTTGTCCGCGGGGTTGGCGCTCCCGGTGGGGCCGCTGCGGGTGGAGTAGGCCTGGCGGGAGTAGAGCGGGTCCTCGTCGCGGGCCTCTTCCGGCTGGTCCGGCCCGACGTGGTCGCTCCCGTGGTTGTGCAGTCGTACGATCCCGTCGGCGCGGGTGGTCTGGATCAGCAGGCCGGGCGCAGGCAGGGCGAGCACCTGGTCGGGCCCCTCGCTGGGCGCCGGCTGCTCCGTCGCCGTCCACAGGGGGTGCGTCGCCGGGGCGAGCAGGCAGACGAAGGCCTTGGAGGCCCAGTACGGCGAGGCCGGGCCGGAATAGCGTTGCAGGGTGGCCCCGTGCGGGCCGTGCCAGCCGAGGCCCAGCAGGCCGTCGGTGCCGACTGCGCCCCGGTCGAGGAAGTAGCGCAGCGATCCGCTGATCAGGCGCCGCGAGGTACCCGGGGTGAGCGGGGTGTGGCCGGTGACCGCGCCGAGGCCGACGGCGGACGCGGCGGCGAAGCGGTAGGTGAGGGAGCGCCCGAAGTGGATCGGCGCCCCGTCCGCCCCGAAGAGGAGGGAGAAGCCGTCCAGGTGCTCCCGCAGGCGGTCGCCGTGCGGGGCCGGATGGTCGGGGTGGCCGGCGTGGTGGGGCTGGCCGGAGTGGTCCGGCCCGGCGGAGAGGTGGGCGTCGAGCACCGGATAGAGGTGCAGCGCCCAGCCGTTGTAGTGGTCGAAGGCCCGGCCGTCGCCGTCGGCGTACCAGCCCTGGCCCGCGTACCAGCCCTCCAGAAGGTCGAGCGCCCGGCTGCGGGCCCTGGCCGTCTCGGCGTCGCCGCGGCCCACGGATTCCAGGAATCCGGCCACGGTGTACGGGAAGAGGTACCAGTTGTTGGGGCTGGGCACATGGCACAGGGCGCCGCGCAGCCACTCCTCGGCGCGGTCCTGCACCCCGCCGTCGAGGCGGTCCCACAGCCACGGCCGGGTCAGCCGGAGCCCGAGGGCCACCGACGCCGACTCGACCATCGGCTGGCCGCCCGCGTGGACGTCGCGGATGACCGGCCAGGACTCCGCGTCGTCGCGGCCCGGCGTCGCGGTGCCCGCCGCCAGCCCCTCCCCGTACCGCTCCAGCCAGCCGTCCGGGTCCGCTCCCCCGGCCCCGGACACCCGGAACGCCGCGGCGAGGAAGGTCCGTGCGTAGCCTTCGAGTCCGTCGGAGCGCACGCCCGAGGCGGACGGCCGTCCCGGCAGGTCGAGCAGGGCCCCGCGCGGCGTGGCCCACCGCCAGGCGGCGCGCAGCAGCCCGTCGGCCACCACCTCCCAGTGCGCGCGGGTGTAGCCGGTGTACGGGCTCAACTCGCGGTCTTCGGCGGGCAGTCCGGGAAGGTCCATGCGGGGATCTTGATCGACCGGCCACACCGGGTCAAGGGAGCGGATCACGGTGGCCCCCCGGGCGGCGGCGGGCCGGAACTTCGGACCAGGTGTCAGGCCGCGGCGTCCCAGGCCGTCGTCAGCCCGCGGCGTCCCAGGCCGTCGTCAGCCCGTCCAGCCATGCGGGTGGCAGCTCCGCCGCGTCCCACTCCTCCCGCAGGGCCCGCGGCTCGGCGGTGAGCCGTTCGAGTACGGCGATGCTCGTGGCGGAGTGGACGAGCGAGAAGCGGCCGTGCACCGTGATGGCGCTGCCCGCCCCGAACGTCGCGAACAGCCGCCGCAGCCGGGCCCGGTGGTCCTCGGCGAACTCCGTCAGCCGACCGGCGTAGCGGGCCCGCTGCCTCGGGCTCATCGTGGCGAGGACGGCGGTGAGCACCTCCTCGGTGGCCTCCGGGTCCAGTTCCGAGACCTCGGTGAACGCCAGGTACAGGGGCGTGAGGGCGACCTGCGTCCGCTCGACCTCCATGCGCCTGGCCCGCGGGCGCTGTCCGGCCGCGTCCTGTTCCCCCTCCGGGCTGACCACCCGGACCAGGGTCCGCTCGGTGACGGCGCCCAGCTCCGCCAGCAGGTTCCCGGCTCCGTCCAGCCATCCCGACTCGTACGGCTCGCCCTTGTCCCCCGGCGCGCTCAGGTCCCGGCCGCTCAGTTCCTCGTGCGCGAGCGCCAGCGCGCCCGCCTCCAGCAGACCGATCAGTTCGCCCGCGTCATCGGCGGGGACCCCTGCGCGCGCGAGGAGTTGCAGGAGCGTCGTCCTCGCGTTGTCGACACTGATCTCGTCCGGCCACTGCCGTCCCTCGTCGGCCCCGCTCATCAGATCCTCTCCGTTCTCGGCCACCGCACCGCCCAGCACTTCATTGTGACCGGGCGTTGTCGGGGAGGCCGGACCCAGCGGCCCCCGGTTCGTCCCCGCAGCCGCAGGAACCGGCTTCCTGAGCTGGGACTCTATGCGGCGGCGCGCGGTTGTCGAGCACTTTCCCCGCATCCGGCAATCTACCCATAACCTGCGCCCGGGCCGCGGCGGGCGCTCCTGCACGCGCACCCTCCCAGACGCCGCTCGCCTCCCATGCCCCTGCCTATGCCTCCCGTACGTACGCCCCGGCTCGGGCGGCCGCCGCCGCCGCGGCCGCCGAGCGGTCGGCCGCGGCGTCGTCGAGCGGGAGGGGCGTGGTCAGGAGGCGGTAGTAGAGGGGGGCGGACACCGCGCGGATCACCTCGTGCGGGTCGGTACCGCCGGGTACCTCTCCGCGGGCCTCGGCCTCCCGGACGCAGTCGGCCCACTCCTCGACGCGCACGGCGTAGAAGCCGTGCAGGGCTTCCGCCGCCTTCGGGTCGCAGGTGGCGGCCGCGATCACGGCCTTGAACAGGGCCCCTTGCCGGGGGTCGGCCAGGGTGCGGCACACCAGCCTGGCGTTGGCCGTCAGGTCTCCGAGGAGCGAACCCGTCCGCGCCCGCGGGACGGACTGCTGCGCCATGTCCAGCAGCACGTCGGCCATGAGGCCGGCGACGGTGCCCCAGCGGCGGTAGACGGTGGTCTTCCCGACGTCGGCGCGCCGCGCGACGTCGGCGAGGTCCAGGTGTGCGAAACCCCGCTCGGCCAGGACGTCCTCGGCGGCCCGGAGCACCGCCTCCCGTACCCGCGCCGTACGCCCTCCGGGGCGCGCGCTCCCCGGCCCGGCTCCCGGGTCGGCCCCCGGGTCGGCTCCCGGCCCGGCCCCCGGGTCGGCTGATCCGGGCATGCCGTCCGGCCCTGCTGCGGCGAACTCCATAACGGGACTCCAGTTCCATTAAGCCTCGGGACTTGGTACGCTCGGGCCATCTTAACGGAACCACAGCCCCATTAGGTGGAGCTGCGGGTGATGAGGGGATGCGTCATGGAGTACAGGCGGCTGGGTACGTCCGGGCTTCTGGTACCGGAACTGAGCTTCGGGGCGGGCACCTTCGGCGGCCAGGGACCGCTGTTCGGCGCCTGGGGCGACACCGGCGTGCAGCAGGCGCGGCGCCTCGTGGACATCTGCATCGACGCCGGGATCACCCTGTTCGACACCGCCGACGTCTACTCCGCGGGCGCCTCGGAGGAGGTCCTCGGAGCCGCCCTCAAGGGGCGCCGGGACCAGGTGCTCATCTCCACCAAGGCCGGTCTGCCCATGGGCGACGGACCCGGCGACGCGGGGACCTCCCGGTCCCGCCTGATCACCTCCGTGGACGACGCGCTGCGCCGCCTGGGCACCGACCACATCGACCTTTTCCAGCTGCACGCCTTCGACGCCGGCACCCCCGTCGAGGAAGTGCTGTCCACCCTGGACGACCTGGTCCGGGCGGGAAAGATCCGCTACACCGGCATCTCCAACTTCTCCGGATGGCAGGCGATGAAGTCCCTCGCCGCGGCCGACCGGCACGGCCGCCCGCGCTACGTCGCCCACCAGGTGCACTACTCCCTCGTGGGCCGCGACTACGAGTGGGAGCTCATGCCCCTCGGAGCCGACCAGGGGCTGGGCGCGATCGTCTGGAGTCCGCTCGGCTGGGGCCGGCTCACCGGCAGGATCCGCCGCGGTCAGCCGCTGCCCGCCGGAAGCAGGCTGCACGACACCGCCGACTACGGCCCGCCCGTGGAGGAGGAGTACCTCTACCGCGTGGTCGACGCCCTGGACGAGGTCGCCGGGGAGACGGGCCGGGCCGTACCCCAGATCGCCCTGCGGTGGCTGCTCCAGCGGCCGACCGTGTCCTCCGTCATCATCGGCGCCCGCAACGAGGAGCAGCTGCGCCAGAACCTCGGCGCCGTGGGCTGGACGCTCACCCCCGAGCAGATGGCGAAGCTCGACGCGGCGAGCAGCCGGACGGCCCCCTACCCCTATTTCCCGTACCACCGGCAGGAGGGCTTCGCCCGCCTCAATCCTCCGATGGTCTGACGTACGCCCTGCGGGCCGGCCTTCAGCCGAGCCTCGGCTCCCCCGGCGCCTGGAGGAACGCGGCCACCGCGGCCCTGGTGAGCGCCTGGTAGCGGCGCTCCGCGGTCTCGGCCGTGAAGTGGCCCGCGAGTTCCAGGGTGATGCAGCCGTGGGCGGCCGCCCAGATGATGTCGGTGACCTCCTCGACGTCGGCGTCCGGGCGGAAGACCCCGGCCGCCACGCAGCCCCGTACGGCCTCGCGGAGGACTTCCAGGCTGGCGGCGGCCACCGCGCGGGCCTCGGGGGTGGGGATGAAACCGGGGATGAGGCCGGCGAACATGACCTGGTAGAGGTTGCGTTCGGTCAGGGCGTTCGTGCGGTAGGCGCGGCCCAGGTCGGCCAGGTGGGTGGGCGGGTCCGCGGACGGCGGGACGGCCTCCAGGCTGCGGCGCAGGCGGGCGAAGCCCTCCTGGTACAGGGCCTCGGCGATGCCGTCCTTCGCACCGAAGTGGCGGTAGAGGACCGTGGTCGAACAGCCGGCCGCCGTCGCGATGCGGCGCATGGTCAGTGCGGCCGCTCCCTCGGCGGCGAGGAGCTGAGCGGCCAGGTCGAGGAGGGCGGTGCGCAGCGCGTCCTGGCCCTGGGCCTGGGTGCGGGCGAAGAGGTCGCCGGTCATGCCTGCTGCCAGTCGCCGAGGGGGCGGTAGATCGGGATGCCCGCTTCGGTGAGCGCGGTGCGCTTGGCGAAGTACTCGTCGCCCATCGGGTCCACTCCGCGCAGGGGCATGGTGCCGCGCCAGATGGTCAGGTCCTCCGGCGCGAGCTCCTCGGCCCGGGCGAAGTGCGCTTCGGCTTCCGCCGTGCGGCCGCTCCGGTGGAGCCACAGGGCCAGGGCCGCTTCCGTACGGGCCGACTGCTGGGTGGCCGTGGCGCGGCGGGTGTGCCGGGTGACGTCCTCGTCGGACAGGCCGCTGTCGCCGGTGAGGACCCAGCGGTCGAGTGCGGCCAGCGCCGCGCCGGAGTCCAGGCCCGACAGTTCGCGGAACAGGTCCGTCGCGAACTGGGTGTCGTGGGGACGGGCCACCTTCCCTTCTTCGTCGATCCACAGCACGGTCGGGACGTTCAGGACGTCGTAGAGGTCGGCCACGATGCCGTCGGTGTCGATGAGTGCGGGGTGGGTGACCGCGGCCTCGGCGATCCACGGCGCGGCGTCGGCGGCGCGGCGGTCCACGGCGACGCTGAGGACGCTGAAGCCGTGCTCGGCGAGTGCGGCGTGGCGGCGCTCCCATTCGGGGAGGTCGTAGCGGCAGCCGCACCACGAGCCCCAGAAGACCAGGGCGACCTTGCGGCCGCGCAGCTCGCTCAGCGAGTGGGGCACGCCGTCGGCGTCGGGGAGGGTGAAGTCGGGGGCGGTGGCGCCGGCGAGGGCCTGCGAGCGTTCCTGCGCGGAGACTCCGAGGGCGATCACCCCGCTGTCGGCCGCCACCGGGCGGTCGAGGAGTCCGGCGAAGGCCACCGGGTCGAGCAGACCCTGGTGTTCGGCCCGGGCGGCGGCGGAGGAGGGCACGCACAGGTCGCCGCGGCACCATCCGTGCGGTTTGCGGACCCAGCCGAGGGCCGCTTCTGCCGCCTCGGGGGTCAGGAGGACCCGGCCCGCCGGGTCCGTCCGGGCGGCCACGACGGTTTCCCTGCCGTCGTCCAGGATCGTGACGTGCGTGCTGTCCATGAGAACCCCCGCTGCACTCGTGGAGAAAACTTCGTGATGAGAAAATAACACTGTTATTCACAGGATGGCAAGGTCTTGGACCGGCGACCCGTGCCGATGTCCGGGCGCTTCCGTACGCTGGCGGCATGCGTACGCGCCCCACTCTGAGCTGGACCCCGACCGCGGACCTGCCGCCCGGCACCACGGACCCCGGGCCGGTCGCCGAAGCGCTGCGGGCCGGCGGGGTAGTGGTGCTCAGCGGGGCCGGGATGTCCACGGAGTCGGGCATCCCCGATTACCGGGGCGAGCGCGGCAGCCTGCGCCGGCACACCCCCATGACCTACCAGGAGTTCACCGCCAGCGCCCGGGCCAGGCGCCGGTACTGGGCGCGCGGCCACCTCGGCTGGCGCACGTTCGGGCACGCCGCACCCAACGCCGGCCACCGGGCCGTCGCGGCCTTCGGGCGGGCCGGGATGCTCGCGGGGGTGATCACCCAGAACGTCGACGGACTGCACCAGGCGGCCGGCAGCGAAGGGGTGGTGGAGCTCCACGGGAGCCTGAACCGGGTCGTCTGCCTCTCCTGCGGAGCCCTCGGCTCCCGCCGGGAACTGGCCCTGCGGCTGGAGGAGGCCAACGCGGGCTTCGAGCCGACGCCCGTGGCGCTGAACCCGGACGGTGACGCCGACCTCACCGACGAGCAGGTCGCGGACTTCCACCCGGTGCCCTGCGCGGTGTGCGGCGGCATCCTCAAACCGGATGTGGTGTTCTTCGGCGAGAGCGTCCCACCGCAGCGGGTCGGGCACTGCCGCGATCTGGTCGACGGGGCGGCCTCCCTGCTGGTCCTGGGTTCCTCGCTGACGGTGATGTCCGGGCTCCGGTTCGTCCGCCAGGCGGCGCAGGCCGGGAAGCCCGTGCTGATCGTCAACCGCGACCCGACCCGCGGCGACCGCCACGCCGTCACCCGGGTCGCGCTCCCCCTCGGAACGACCCTGACCGCCCTGGCCGACGGCCTGGGCGTCCCCCTCGACGAGCGGGCCGCACACCCCTGACGGGGGATCGTTCGCCCCTATGTGCCCGTGGAGGCGGGAGCGCGCCCCCGCCTAGAGTTACGCGCTGTCCGCTACCAGGGAGGCAGCTCATGGCCAGCGCGTTTCAGGAGCGAAAGCTCAGGGGGATGTTCACGGCGTTCGACGCCGACGGGGACGGCTACCTGCGCGAGGAGGACTTCACGGCCCTCGTGGACCGCTGGAGCCGGCTCCCCGGCGTGGGTCCTGGTACCGAACTGCGCGTACGGGTCGAGGCGCTGCTGATGGGCTGGTGGGCGGCGCTCCTCGAAGCGGGGGACGCGAACGGGGACGGCGCGGTCGACATGGGCGAGCTGCTCTCCCTCGTCGACAGGCTGCCCGCGATGGTCACGGAGGTCACCGCGACCGCCGACACCGTGTTCGCCGCGGTGGACTCCAACGGCGACGGCCGCATCTCGCCGGAGGAGCACCACCGGCTCGTCGAGACCTGGAACGGGCAGCCCGTGGACGTGACGGGCGTCTTCGAACTCCTCGACCTGAACGGCGACGGCCACCTCAGCCGCGAGGAATTCGCCCTGCTGTGGCGGCAGTTCTGGATGAGCGACGACCCGGAGGAACCGGGCAACTGGCTCTGCGGCCGCTTCGCCGAGTAGGGCCGACACGGTCGGGCGCAGCCGGGGAACCGGCCGCGCCCTGCCGTGCAGTCAGGCAAGGGGGCCCAGGACTTCCTGGGATTCGATGAGGCCCTGGTCGCTCGGGGGCTTTCCGTCGCCGAAGACGCGTGCCGCCTGGCGGGCCCTGAACTCGGCGTGCGCCTCGGCCGGCCTCACGTAGCCGTGCCGGATGCGGGCCTGCTCGGGGGTGAGGACCTCCTTGGTGCGGGGAGGGACGTTCAGTTTGACGGGCGCGACCACCTTCACCGTGGACGGGGAGAGCATCCCCAGGAGGAACAGTTCGACTCGGGGGCTGAGGTGGGCGAGCGCGAAGGACACCCGCATCACCGGGACGACGAGCGCGTCCAGCAGCCGCGACTGCCGGATCTGCGCCATCTCCCGCATCCAGCGCGGCATGGTGGCGATGGTGGCGATCCGCTGCGTCCTCGCGACGACCGTCCGGGCGGGCTTCATCCACCACGGTGTCGGCGGGAGGACCAGGTCGGTGTCGAGGAGGTGGCTCATGGCTTGGCGGGCGATCGGGCTGGCCTCCAGCTGCGGGCGCATGCGCGCGAAGTACGCCCGGACCCCCGCCCGGTCGCGCGGGACGTCCTCGGGCGAGCAGGTCTGGAACTCCGCGGCGAGGGCGCAGGACTCCCAGTACTCCTGCTCCTCCTCGGCGGTGAGCTTGCCCGGCCCGTACTTCTCGTAGGCGTAGAGGATCGAGTGCCAGCCGGTGAGCTGTATCCACAGCTGTGAGGCGGGGTCGTTGGCGTCGTAGGTGCCCTCTCCGTAGGGCAGGTGGCCGATGGCCTTCGAGTGGACCTTCACCAGGATGTCCGCCGCCTTGCACACCTGGTCCGAGCCGGCGAAGGCCACCATGGCGAAGTAGCGCAGGGTGCGGTCGTAGCGGGTGCGGGTGCGCTCGTAGATGCCCTGGGTGCCGTGGACCGCGGCCACCAGCGGCGGGTCGAGCTCCTCCACGACCACGGAGCGCTGGAAGCCCACCGTGGGCGCGGTCGGGTAGCTCCAGACCTTCCAGACCACGGATCCGGGACCGAAGAACCCGTAGTCCGCGTGCGGTTCGACCTCTGTGCCGTTCAGTCGGGCCATCTGGCCGCTCCCTCGTGTGCCTGGCAGCGGGTGCGTACCGCTCCCCCAATAAGACAGGACTGTCTTAAATTAAGACACGACTGTCGTAAGATGCCAAGGTGTCGACACCGACGTCTCCCACCGACAGGCCGCGCAGGCGGCGTCCCTACGCTCCGCGCGTCCCGATCGCCGAACGCCGCGAGCAACTGCTCGACGCGGCCCTCGCCGTGATCGTGAGCGACGGCTACGGCCGGGTGTCGATCGACGCGATCGCCAAACGGGCGCACGTCGCCCGCTCCGTGGTCTACGGGGCCTTCGACGGCCTCGACGACCTGCTGCTCACCCTCCTCGACCGGCAGCAGGAACGCGCCTTCACCCGCCTGCTCGCGAGCGTTCCCGACGTCCTGCGCACCCGCGACCCGGTCGACTTCGCCTGCGAGGCCGTGCGCAGCATGGCCGCCATGCTGCGCGAGGACCCGGACACCTGGCGCCTGATCCTGCTGACTCCGGCGGCCACTCCCCCGGCCGTCCACGCCCGCATCGAGGCCGACCGGGACCGGTTCCGGCGCAGGGTCGCCGCCTGGATCGCGTCCGCGCCGCCCGGCGCAGGGCCCGCACCGGACCCCGAGATCCTCGCCCACGCCCTGGTCGCCTCCGCGGAACACTTCGCGCGCCTCGCCCTGACCTCCGCCGACGCGATCGACGCCACCCGGCTCGCCGGCCAACTGCGGCTCCTGCTCGGCGGCATCTGGGCCACGCCGTAGGCACGCAGGACCGTAGGAGCAGAGGCGCATGAGCGCGGAGGTACGTGGCCATCGGGCACCCGGCGGCGCCACGCCCGGTCCTCCGGTCCACGGCGGACCGGACTTCACCGCCCATACTGGGCGGGCGCGGATCCTGGCCGCGCGATCCGCCCGAACGCCCCGGGACCAGGCCCGCAGCCCGCCCCACCCCGTGCGCCGGGGGTGCTAGACCCGTCGGGAGCAGGAGTCGACTCCGCAACTGCGTCCCTCACCTGAAGGCCCGCCTCCGCCCCGCAGGCGCTACGTCGTCGCGGCCGTGGGGTGCGCCGCGGGGATGGTCTCCCTGGACCAGACCGTCGTCGCGGTCGCCCTCGACCCGATGGCCCACAGCCTCGGGCTCACCACCTTCACGATGCACGGCGTTGTGCTCGTCTACGTCCTCGCGCTGGCGGCATTCGTACCGGTCGGAGGCATGCTGGCCCGCAGGTTCGGCCGGCTGACCACCTTCCGGGCCGGCACCGCCCTCTTCGCCGTCGCCTCGGGGCTCTGCGCCCTGGCCCCGCCGGGCGGCGCCGCCGAGCCGTACCTGGTCGCGGTACGGGCCGTGCAGGGCGTCGGCGGCGCGCTCATGATGCCGGTGGCCACGTCAGTGATCACGGACGTGTACGAGGAGGAGTCCCGCGGCCGGGCCCTGGCCGTCTACGCCGGTCTGGCGCAGCTCTTCCTCGTCCTCGGCCCGATCGTGGGCGCGGTCCTCACCCAACTCCTCGGCTGGCGCTCCGTCTTCCTCGTCAACCTGCCCGTCGGCGCCGCGTGCCTCTGGATGATCGCCCGGTCACGGCTGGGCAACCGCGCCGGCGGCGGCGCGCTGTCCGTGGTCCAGCCCCTCTTGGTGATCTTCTCCCTGGTGGTGCTCGTCCTCGGGCTCTACCAGTGCGGTGTCTGGGGCGTCACCGACGTGCGGACGCTGACCGCGCTCGCGATCGGCGGCGGGGCGATGCTCGTGGCGGTGCGGCTCATCCTGCGGTCCCGCCGGCCCCTCCTCGACCTGCGGCTCCTGGGCATCCGCCCGTACGCCGTGGCCGTGGCGCTCACCTTCCTGGTGCAGGGACCGCAGCTGATCGTGCTGGTGCACGGCACCGTGTACCTGCGCCAGGCCATGGGCCTCTCGCTGCTCGCCACCGGAACCTGCCTGCTCCCCCTGGTCGCGGCCTCGGCGGCGGGCACCTTCCTCTCCGGGTACCTGCTGGACCGCTACCGGTCGGTCCGGGTGCCCGTCCTGCTCGGCCTGACCGCCGCCACGCTCGGCGCGGCGGCCTGGACCGCCGCCCTGCCGTCCCTCGCGTACGCGTGGCAGGTCCCCGCGATGCTCCTCGCGGGGTTCGGGACGGGGCTTCCGGTGCCCGCTCTGAGCGCCGAACTCATGCGTGTGGTGCCCGCGGACAAGAGGCCGGACGCCTCCGTACTGCGCCAGAGCATCCGGCAACTGGGCGGAGCCGTCGGCCTGGCGGCGGCCGGGGCCTTCGCGCTGGCGGCCAACGCGGACGCCGCCGACGCCGCGGGCGTCATCACCGTCGCCGCGACCTCGGCGGCCTTCACGGTCGCGAGCTGCGTCCTGGCCGTCACCCTGCCGCTGGCGGCCGTCGCCCTGCCGCGCAGGCCTCGTACGGGCGGACGCAACCACGTCAGCCCGGCTCCCTGAGGCCAGCCCCCCTGAGCGCAGCTCCGTCAGTGCAGCTCCGTCAGCGCAGCCAGACCGCGGTGTCCCCGGGCAGGAGGCCGTCATCCACGGGGCCGCTGGCGATGAGGACTTCCGTGTGCTCCGGCAGCGGGACCGGGGCGCCCGAAAGGTTCACCAGGCAGCGTACGGAGGTCCCGGCCGCGGTGCGGGCGAAGGCGAGCACGCCCGGCCGGGCGGGGAGCCAGGCGAATCCCCCGTCGAGCAGGGCCGGCCGGGCGGAGCGCAGCGCGAGCGCCCGGCGGTAGAAGCCGAGCATCGAGTCCGGGTCCGCGCTCTGCTCGCGCACGCTCCGGCCGGCCCACTCGGCCGGCCGGGGCAGCCAGGACCGCGCGTCCGGCGCCTCGTCCCCCCACGGCAGGGGGACCCGGCAGCCGTCCCTGCCGAGGTCCTCGCCTCCGGTCTGGAAGAACGTCGGGTCCTGGCGCAGCGCCGGCGGGATGTCCTCGATCTCTTCGAGGCCCAGCTCGTCGCCCTGGTAGACGTAGACACAGCCGGGCAGGGCCATCGTCAGCAGGGCCGCGGCCCCGGCCCGGCGGCGCCCGAGCGGGAGGTCGGCGGGGACGCCGTGCACGCGGCGGCCGTCGAGCGCGTAGGAGGTGTCGGGGCGCCCGTAGCGGGTGACGTGGCGGGTGGTGTCGTGGTTCGAGAGGACCCAGGTGGCGGCGGCGCCGACGGGGGCGTGCGCGGCGAGGGTCTCCTCGATGACGGTGCGCAGCGCGGTCGCGTCCCAGGGGCTCTGGAGGAAGGGGAAGTTGAAGGCGGTGTGCAGTTCGTCGGGGCGCAGGTAGCGGGCGAAGCGCTCCGGGTCCGGGGTCCACACCTCGCCCACGAAGACGGGGTCGTGGTCGTATCCGTCGAGGACCTCGTGCCACGCGCGGTAGATGTCGTGGACGCGGTCCTGGTCGGCCCAGGGGCTGGGTCCGCTGTCGTGGTCGGGCAGCTCCGGGTCCTTGACCAGGTTGTCGGCGACGTCGATGCGGAAGCCGTCCACGCCCCGGTCGAGCCAGAACCGCAGGATCGACTCGAACTCCGCGTGGACCTCGGGATTCTCCCAGTTGAAGTCGGGCTGTTCGGGGGCGAACCGGTGCAGGTGCCACTCGCCGGGCGTGCCGTCCGCCTCGGTCACCCGCCGCCAGCCGGGGCCCCCGAAGACGGACTGCCAGTTGTTGGGCGGAAGTTCGCCGTGCTCGCCGCGGCCGGGGCGGAACCAGAAGCGTGCGCGCTCGGGCGAGCCGGGGCCGGCCGCGAGGGCCGCGCGGAACCAGGGGTGCTGGTCCGAGCAGTGGTTGGGGACGATGTCGACGATCACCCGGATGCCCGCGGCGTGCGCCTCGGACAGCAGCGCCTCCGCCTCCGCCAGGGTGCCGAACACCGGGTCGATGTACCGGTAGTCGGAGATGTCGTACCCGCCGTCCGCCATCGGGGACGGGTACCAGGGGCTGATCCACACCGCGTCCACACCGAGCCGCCGCAGGTACGGGAGGCGCGCGCGGATCCCCGCCAGGTCGCCGATCCCGTCGCCGTTGCCGTCCGCGAAGCTGCGCGGATAGATCTGGTAGATCGCGGCACTCCGCCACCAGGCGGAGGCTGCCGGGGAAGGGGGTTCGGTGGGTTCGGTAGCCGCGGGGAGTGCCTCGGTACGGGCCTCGGGGGTCTGCATGCGGCGAATCTAGAGAGCGCTTTCTACGACGTCAACGGGTGCGCCGGAAACTCATGATCGCCATCGGGGCTCGGGCACAGGATCGGGCTTGGGCTCGGGCTCGGGCACAGGATCGGGCTTGGGATCGGGATCGGGATCGGGCTCACGCCGTCACCGGGGCCGGGGCGGTCCGGGAGCGGAAGGTGCGGCGGTAGGCGTCCGGCGCGACGCCGACCGTGCGGGCGAAGTGGCGGCGCAGGGTGGTGGCGGTGCCCATGCCGGTGGCCGTCGCGATGGTGTCGACGGTGTCGTCGGTGGTTTCCAGCAGTTCCTGGGCGTGGCGGATGCGCTGGGTGAGCAGCCACTGCAACGGGGTGGTACCGGTCACCGACTTGAAGTGCCGGCCCAGATGACGTGAGCTCATCCGGGCCCGGCGGGCCAGGTCTTCCACGGTGAGCGGCTCGTCGAGGCGTTGCAGCGCCCAGGGGAAGAGGTCGGCGAGCGGGTGGTTGCCGGGCGCGGGCACGGGGGTGGTGACGAACTGGGCCTGGCCGCCGTCGCGGTGCGGCGGGACGACCAGGCGGCGGGCGATCTTGTTGGCGGCCGAGGAGCCGTGGTCGAGGCGCACCAGGTGCAGGCACAGGTCCATGGCGGCGGCCTTGCCCGCGGAGGTGAGCACGCTGCCGTTGTCCACGTAGAGGACGTCGGGGTCCACGGTGACGAGGGGATGGCGTCTGGCCAGTTCTTCGGTGTGCGCCCAGTGCGTGGTCGCGCGCTTGCCGTCCAGCAGGCCCGCGGCGGCCAGCACGAAGGCGCCCGTGCACAGGGAGGCCACGCGTGCGCCGGCCCGGTGGGCCGCGCGCACCGCGTCGACGAGCTCGGCCGGCGGGTCCCGGTCCACGTCGGCCCAGCCGGGGACGATCACGGTGTCCGCTTGCGCGAGGTGGTCGAGTCCGTGGTCGGGTTCCAGGCGGAAGCGGTCGATCCGTACGGCGTCCGGTCCGCAGAGCGAGAACTCGTACCAGGGGTCCACGAGATGGGTCAGGTCGGAGCCGAAGACCTCGCAGGCCAGGGCCAGCTCGAAGTGCAGCATGCCGTCGGTGACGGCCAGTGCGACGGTGGTCATGTCCGGAAGTGTACGGGTCATGTCGTTCCGGACAGTGGTGTGCGGACGGTCTTCCGCGACAGGATGTTCACGACAGGGAGCGGCGGGCCCCGAGGGCCCGCGGCGGGTCATCCGGGTCATCCGGGTCATCCGGGTACAGGCGATCGACGGGGAGCGGGACCATGGGATCAGGTCAGACGGTGGCGGTGTTCGGCGCGTACGGGCACACCGGACGGTTCGTGGTGGCGGAGCTGGTGGAGCGCGGTTTCGTGCCGGTCCTCTCGGGCCGCGACGGCGAGAAGCTGAAGGCGCTGGCCTACGAGACCGGCCTGGAGGCCCGGCCCGCGACGGTGGGCGACCCCGACGCGCTGGACCGCGCGCTGGCCGGCACGGCCGCCGTGATCAACTGCGCGGGGCCCTTCGCCTCGACGACCGGCCCCGTGATCGAGGCGGCCCTGCGGGCCGGGATCCCCTACCTGGACGTGGCCGCCGAGCTCGAGGCCAACATCGACACCTTCGCGCACTTCGCCGACCGGGCACGGGAGGCCGGGGCGGTGATCGTCCCGGCGATGGCCTTCTTCGGCGGCCTGGGCGACCTGCTGGCCACCGCGGCGATGGGCGACTGGTCCGAGGCCGAGGAGGCGCACATCGCGTACGCCCTGAGCAGCTGGCACCCCACCGCCGGGACCAGGCTTTCGGGCGCGGTCTCGCGGGAGCGGCGCGGTGAGCGGCGCATGCGCTACACGGGCGGGCAGTGGGAGTACCGCACCGACGCCGCGCCCACCGTCTCGTGGACGTTCCCCGAGCCGATGGGTGCACGACAGGTGATCGGGGAGTTCACGATGGCCGATGTGGTGACCGTGCCCAGCCACCTGGCGATCCCGGACGTGACCACCTACATGACGGTGGAGGCGGTCCGCGACATCGCGGCCCCCGGCACGCCGGAGCCTTCCGCGACCGACGACAGCGGACGGTCCGACCAGACGTTCCTCGTCGACGTGGTCGTACGCGCGGGCGGCGCCGAACGCCGCGCCGTGGCCCGCGGCCAGGACATCTACGCCGTCACGGCCCCGCTCGTCGTGGAGGCCCTGGACCGGGTCCTGACCGGCCGCACCCGCACGGTCGGCGTCGCCTCCGCCGGCGAGATCTTCGACGCGCCCGACTTCCTGCGCGCACTGTCCCCGCACATCACCCTGGAGCTGCTCCCGTAGCCCTGTGGTGCCGTCGCCCGCTGCCGGGGCGGAGACCTGCCCCGGCCCGCGGGGACCGGCCGGGTCCGCCCGCCGCGCCTGCGGCCGCGCTCTCCGTGGTCCCGGCCAAGCCGGGCACCGGCGCCCACGACATCGTGGTCACCGAGCGGCGCTGGGACGCCTTCACGGACCTGGACGCTGACGCGGACACCTTCAGGGGGATCTTCCCCAAGGTCCAGCCGCGCGAAGGGCCTCGGCGAGCCGGAGACCGCCTCCACAGGCCCGCGCAACCGGCTGCACCCGTGCCCACGCCCTCGCGGTGAGCGAGGAGAAAGCGGCTCCCGTCGGTGCGGGAGACCAGCCGACAGCGGCCGTCCGCAGGATGGGCGGTACGGGCGGCGCAGCCCTCCGCAGGATGGGCGGTGCACGCGGCGCAGACCTCCGCAGAAGCGCGTCGCGTCCACCGCGGCCATGACCGAGTACGGGCGGACGCGTTCGGCCCGTGCCCGCTCGGTGGCCGTGTGTACGAAGGCCTCACAGTCGAGGCGCTTGAGGAGCGGGACCTGGGCCGGCACCCCTCCCCCTTCGGCCGAGGCGGCCGCATCCGGCGGACCAGGAGGCCCACGGTCACCTGGCGCTCCGGCTCCACTCGAAGAACCTGCCCCGCGGCGGAGCCTCAGACCGTCGCCGACTCCCCGACGGCCGTCGGCCACGCGCCCTGGGCGGCCTGTTCCGGCTGCGTCGGCGGCGCCGGCCGCGCGGCCCGAAGGTGCTGGGCGGCCTCGGCGGCGGTGTAGGAGGAGGCGAAGGTGAACGCGAGCGGGGACGGCCCCTGCGCCCGCAGGTCCGCCAGCCTCTCCAGGGCCTCACCGACGGTCGGGATGTGCCCGGCGGGGACCCACCAGAGCACCATGTGCGCCTCTACGTGCCGTTGGAACCATTCGCGGCGCCGCCGCACCACCTCCAGGTGCCCGCTGCGGTAGGCGAAGTCCCACAGCGCCTCCTGGGTCTGCCACACCGACAGGTTGACGATGACGTTCTCGCCCGCCGGGCGCAGACCGGTGGCGTCGGCCTCCCCCTCCTCCACGAGCCTCCACACGAAACCGGGCGTGCCGTCGGCGGCGGCGTTGACCGGGTCGAGCATCTCGACGAAGGGCGCAATGCGCGGGTCGTCCAAGGGGTGTCGGAGCGTGGAGACGTTGAGCTGGGCGAGGTGGGCGGCATGCGCTGGTGCGGTCATGGGCTCATCCCACACGACTCGCTTTTCTATGTCAATCCTCATTGTTTTTAGAAGGCTCGACCACCACGCAGCACTCTCCCGGCCTGGCGTCCATCCGGGCGCGGACGGGACCGTCCGCGCCGAGCAGCCCTTCCAGCAGGGCGAGATTCATGCCGCAGACGAGTGGCGGGAAGCGTTCGGCGACGGCATGGAAGGGGCAGTTGCGCATGCGAACGACGCGTGCGGATGCCCCGGCCGCGGCACCCTCGGGGCCCTGCGCGCCCTCCGAATCCCCGGCGTCCCCGGCTCCCTCGGCCCCTTCGGCGTCTTCCAGGTGCGGTTCGTAGCCGCGGGCGGCCAGCATCTCCATCGCCTCTTCGAGGCCTCCACAGGGCGCCGCCGCGCCGCGCAGGGCCTCGCCCCGGCGGCGGGCGGCCGCGCAGAGCCCGGCGTCCAGCCCCGCCTGCTCGGCGACCTCGGCGAGCAGCTCGGCGGCCGTGCGGTAGTCCCGAGCGGGCAGCGACACCGAGCGCTCGACCCGCGCCCGCGTGTACACCTTGGCGGGACGGCCCGCCCCCGGCCCGGAACGGCCCGTCAGGCGGCGGCTGCCGCTCTCCAGCAACCCGGCCTCGGTCAGCCTGTCGAGATGGTGTGCGGCAAGCGTGCGGGCGACCCCGGCCGCCTCGGCGGCCTCGTTGCGGCCGACCTCTCGGCCCTGCGCCACCACGTACTCGTACAGGCGGCGTCGTACCGGTTCCTGCAACAACGCGATCACATCGATGTCCTTCACGGGGCCATTCTAGAAACAGCGCAGGTTGGAGATAGAAAGCCGGAATCCGGCGCAGCCGCCACGGCCGCCCGGCGCCGGAGCGAGAATGTGACGTCTTTCGAACGGCCGGGGACGGTCTCGCCCTTACGCGGTCGAGGTGATCGACAATGGATCAGCGCCCTGCCTGCACGGTTGAGAGGAGCCCCTGATGACCACACCGCGGGACTTGTTGATGATCGCCATGGACGTGGAGTCCGGCCGGAAGGCCGAGCAGGGCGAGCTGTCGCTCGCGCTCGCCGGGGCCGAGGTCGTCGACCTCCTCGCCGCCCGGGCCGTCGGGCTGGACGGCGATCTCCTCGTGCCCGGTGAACGGGCGGCGCTGGATGATCCCCTGCTGGACGCGGCGGCGGCACTGCTCGTCCGGGAGGAGCCCTACGAGTCCCTCGCCGACTGGCTGTGGCGCAGGGGGCTCGGCCTGTCCGCGCACTACGAGGCCGTCCTCGAGGAGGAAGGGCAGCTCGTACGGCAGCGCCGCCGCGGGTTCTCCTTCCGGGCCGGCGAGCTGCTGCCGGCCGACTCGCCGGCCCGTCGGCGGGCCGAGGAGCGGTGGCGGGCGGAGGATCCCGTGCTCGTGCTCCTGGTGGACTCGCTCGGGGGCGGCGGCGAACAGGACGGAGACGCTCCGGAGGTGGCCGACGACGCCGTCGCGACGGTGCTGGCCGCCGTCAACGACGCGTTGGTGGAGCTGGCGGGCGTACGGCAGCGCCGGGCCATCGAGAACGCGGCCTTCGACAACATCTGGCGCGGCAGCGGCGGTTGACGGCGGAAGGCTCAGGAGGACGCCGTCGGGACTCCGTCGACGGCCCACCACCATGCGATCGATGCGATCGGCGGGGGTGCGAGGAGGGTCTCCTCCGAAGGGCCGGCCGCGGTTGCGGCTCCGCGGGGCTGGTGCCGACTGCCTTCCGGCCGGCCCGCGTGATAGCGGGAGGTCGCCTCGGACCAGTCCCGTGCGCCGCAGACGTACTGGGTGAGCGCGTCCAGGTACCACTGGACCCGCGGGTCTGCCGGGGCCTTCGCCGTCTGTCGACCCAGGTACAGGAAGCGGCGCATGATCGAGTCCCGGAGCGCGGAGACGGCACGCAGCCCCCGCCCCGCGCCCTGCCCCGCTCCCGGCTCCGGTCCGTCCGGGCTGTCCAGGAGGGCGATCAGGTTGCCGCTGCGGCTGCCGCGTCGGCTCTCCTTCGCGAAGGAGTGGATGTCGCTGTCGACCACGACGATCCCCGCCGCCATCTCGGTCAGCGCACGGATCCGCGGGTCCTCCCAGAGCGGTGCGGGCAGCGCGGAGCCGACCGCGTCCAGGAGCACGGGTACCGCCAGGGCCGCTCCGGAGTGCAGGCGGGTGAGCAGGTAGTCGCTCACGTCCTGCGGGCTTCCCGGCGTCGTCGGCGCGGCGCCGATGCGGGCCTCTGCGAGGAAATAGCCGCGCATCGCGTCGACCCACCGCCGGGCCTGTACCGGGGTGGCGATCTCATCCACCCGGAGCCTGATGTCGCGCAGGGCCAGGCCGAAGGGGTCTTCGCCGAGGGGGATCCCGGGGGCCTCGATCGTCCGCTGGAGGCGGGCGACCATCGTCAGCACCCGCGTCGGGGTGAGGGTGGGGAGCTCCTCGTCGCAGAGGTCGTCGAAGGCGAACACCCACGCGGCGAGGTCGCTGAGCAACTGGGTCGCGAACAGGTCGGCGTGCGGCGCGATCCTCACCGCGATCCGGTTCAGCCCCGCGGTCATCCGCGCTCTGCGCTCCGGTCCCCCGCCCAGGCCGAACCGGCTCATGAACTCCGCCGAGCGTGCGTCGAAGTCCGCGCCGCCCGGGTGCGCGGGGCCGCTGTCCGGGCCCGGGGCTCTCGGCAGGGGCGGGCGTTCGGGCGGGGCCTGTCGGCCACTGCCGTCGGCCTGGCCGGCTTCGTACGTCCGCGGTCCGGGCATGAGTGATCACCTCGTGGTCGTGGTCGCAGTCGTGGCCGTGACCGGCCCGTCTCATTCAACGCAGGACGCTCCCCTGGCCACAACGGACCATCGGGAGCACTCGTGGGGCGCCAGGAGCGCGACGCACACCCCCCGGGCCGCCTGCCGCCCCGCCTTGTCCCGCCCTGTCCTGACCCGGACCGGACCCAGACCGGGACCCGCTCCGCCGGGAGCACCCGTACCCGAGGTTTCCGCGGGCGGCCGGGCAGCGGAGCCGGAACGTGCCTACGCTGGAAGGGATCACCGGGAAAACAGCGGGCGCGGGCAGCGGACGCCGGTTCGCATCCTCCGGATGAGGTGAGGCCATGACGACCGTGCACGGAGCCGCACTCCGCTCGAGGCGCCGGATGCCCGTGGTCGCCGTGGTCTCCGCCCTGGCCGCCGGGTGTCTGATCGCCGCCGCCCCGCAGGACGGCTCCTGCCGGACCGCTCCCCCGGACAGTTTCTGGCACGCTCCCGTGGACGCGCTGCCCGTGCACCCGGACTCGGCCCGGTACGTCTCCTCGATCGGCGCCGCCGAGCCCCTGCACCCGGACTTCGGGGCAGGGCTCGTCGAGGGTCAGCCCTTCGGCATTCCCATCACCGTCTCGGACACCACGGTGCCGGAGGCGGAGGTCTCGCTGGACATCGCCGAGGAGAGCGACACGGCCGGGTACCGGATTCCGCAGGACGCAGCGGTGGAGAACGGTCCGGCGAGCACCGGGGACCGCCACGTCGTCGTCTGGGACCGCGCGCTCTGCAAGTCGTACGAGCTCTGGAACGCGCGGCAGCAGGGCGACCACGCCTGGACGGCCGGCTCGGGCGCGGTCTTCGACCTGCGGAGCAACGCGCTGCGACCCGCCGACTGGACCTCGGCCGACGCCGCCGGCCTCGCGATCCTGCCCGGGCTGGTCCGCTACGAGGAGGCCGCCGCCGGGCAGGTCGACCACGCGATCCGGATGACCGTGCCCCGCACGGATCAGCGCTACGTCTGGCCGGCGCGGCACCAGGCGGGCGCCGCGGCGGACCCTTCGCTGCCGCCCATGGGACTGCGGCTGCGGCTCAAGAGCTCGGTGGACACCTCGGCCCTGGGGCCCCAGGCCCTGGCCGTCGCCGAGGCGCTCAAGAAGTACGGGGCCATCGTCGCCGACAACGGGTCGCCCTGGTACCTCACCGGTGAGGAGAACCCCGGCTGGGACAACGCCCAGCTCAATGCGCTCAAGGCCTTCAAGGGTTCGGACTTCGAGGCGGTCGACGCGTCAGGGCTCCAGCAGTCCCCGGACTCCGGAGCCGTGGCACCCCGCTGACCGCGGGACCGCACGCAGCGCGCCGCAGACCACCGACCGCGCACGGCAGACCGCAGACCGCAGACCGCAGACCGCAGAGAGGAACGCCCCTCATGCGCGCAGAAGCGTCCACGGCAGCGCGCAAAGGGGCCTTCATCGCGGTGGCCGTGGCCCTGTTCTGCATCCAGCTCGACTTCTTCGCGCTCAACCTCGCCATCCCCGGTATCGCGGCGGAGCTCGGCGTCACCGTGTCGGCGGCGCAGTGGACCTTGTCCGCGTACATGCTCGCCATCGGCTGCTTCTTCATCATCGGCGGCCGGGTGGGCGACGTCTTCGGCCGGCGGGGCACTCTGCTGGCGGGAACCGCCCTGTTCACCGTCGGAACCGTGGGGTGCGCGCTGGCTCCGGGCCTGGGTTCGCTGGTCGCGGCCCGGATCGCCCAGGGGGTGGGGGCGGCGTTCGTCTTCCCGGTGGCCGTCTCGGTGATCACCAACACCTTTCCCGAGGAGTCGCGCGCCAGGGCGCTGGGCGGGGTGTTCGGCGTCGCCAACATCGGGACCGCGATCGGGCCGTTCGTGGGCGGCGGGTTCACCGAGGGGCCCGGCTGGCGCTGGATCTTCTGGCTGATGGCCCCGCTGAGCCTGCTGTCGCTGCTCATCGCCCTCGCGTACGTCCCGGACTCGCGCGACGCTTCGGCGCCGCGCGAGCTCGATGTGCTCGGCTGCGCCCTGATCGTCGGCGCGCTGGCCGCCGTCACGCTGACCGTGGAGCGCGGTGACGCCTGGGGCTGGGGCAGTGGCCGCGTGTTCCTCGGTTTCGCGGTGGCGGTGGTGAGCGGCGGGCTGTTCCTGGTACGGGAGCGGCTGGCCCGGCATCCGCTGATCGATCTGGGGCTGTTCCGCGACGTCCCGTACGTCCTGGTCACCGGGATGGGCACGCTCACGAACATGGGCTACGGGGTCACCGTCTTCCTCGCCACCCTCTACCTCCAGGGCGTACGGGGGCTCTCGCCGCTGCTGGCCGGCACGGTCTTCCTGGCCCCGGCCCTGCTGGTGGCGCTGAGCGGGCCGCTGGGGGCGCGGCTGGGCCGGCACCTGCGGCCGACCACGGTGATGGCCCTGGCCGGTATCGGCGCGGGCACGGGGATGTACGCGCTGACCCAGGTCACCGCCTGGTGGCTGTACGTACCGGTGTTCGCGTGGTGCGGGCTGGGTCTCGGGCTGGGCTGGACCTACGCCAGCGTGGCGACCCAGCAGCTCGTCCCTCCGGCCAGGGCCGGGGAGGCATCGGGGGTGCTCCTGACGTTCCTGGTCACCGGTGGTGCGATCGCGCTGGCCGGAGCTGCCGCGGGGATCTCGGCGATGACTCCGCGGCGTTCGCCCGAGGAGGCCTACGACGCGATCCTGCGGCTGGGCGGTGTGGCGGTCCTCGCCGCGGCGGTGCTCGTCCTGGCCGTGCGCCACGGGCTCGCGGTGCGGGGCCGGCCGCGCTGACGGCGCAGACACCGCGGGGGCGGCGGACGTTGCCGTCCGACCGCCCCCGCATGCCGGCCGGGGCCGGAGGGTCCTAGTTGGCGCCGAGGTGGCCGCCCTTGAGCCACTCCGCCTCGCCGTCCTTGGCACAGGAGGAGGTGTAGGCGGGGCCGAACGGCGCCGGAACGGCGGCCGCGGAAGAGCAGTTGGACGAGAAGGCCTTGTGGCCGCCCGAGAAGTAGTCGATGTCGACACCGTCGTTGGCGAGGGCCGCGCCGGCGCCGCCCAGCAGGATGCCGGCGGCGAGGACGGAGGCGGTGACGGCAGAGCGAATACGCATTGGTTCCCCTAAGGACTCAAAGATCTCTCGACGCTCCCATGGGCGGATGCGTCAGCGGATTCAACGCCCGGCGGAGCCGCCAGGAACGACCGTTCACTCGAACGCCACTGGCGTAACGTTTCGACACGTCACATGGGCTTCCGTGCGCCCCCGTTCGCGCCCGGGCGGGGGGCTTTCGTCCGGGCTCGGAGCCCCGGCCGATTGTCAGTGGTGGATGAGACGGTAGGAGCATCCAGTCGGAAACGAGGGGGAGCTTCCATGTCCGGAAACCAGAACTACATCAACCACGTCGCTCTTGTGTTGGACGCCAGTTCGTCCATGTCGCACCTGAGCCGCAAGGTCGTCGAGGTCGCCGATCAGCAGATCGCGTACCTGGCCCGCCGGTCGGGCGAACTGGACCAGGAGACCCGCGTCACGGTGTACGTCTTCGCGGACAAGGTGGAGTGCGTCGTCTACGACAAGGACGTGCTGCGGATGCCGTCCCTGAAGCAGCTGTACCGGACCGGTGGAATGACGGCGCTGCTGGCGGCCTCGCTGAAGTCGCAGCGCGAGCTGGCGCAGACCGCCCAGCTGTACGGCGACCACAGCTTCCTGACGTTCGTGCTGACCGACGGTCAGGAGAACGCCAGCCACCGCTCCCCGGACGCCCCTTCCCGCGATCCGCAGGCCCTGGTGAAGGCCGTGGCCGAGATGATCGAGACGCAGGAGGACAACTGGACCCTGGCCGTCCTCGTGCCGGACCAGATGGGCAAGCGCGAGGCCATGCAGTGCGGGTTCCCGAAGGAGAACATCGCCATCTGGGACGCCACGAGCACGCAGGGTCTGGAGGAGGCCGGGCAGGTCATCAAGGAGGCCACCGAGAAGTTCATGGTGGGCCGGGCGAAGGGCATCCGCGGTTCGCGGGCCGTGTTCTCCACGGGCGCGGAGGTGGTCAACAAGGACACCATCGAGGCGGCCGGTCTCACTCCGGCGGACCCCTCCGCGTACGAGCTGATCCCGGTGGCCCGCGACGCGGCGATCCGGGAATGGGTCGTCGAGTCCGGGCACACCTACCGCACCGGTGGGGCGTTCTACCAGCTGAGCAAGCCGGAGAAGATCCAGGCGAAGAAGCAGATCGCGGTGCTGGAGAAGAAGACGGACCGGGTGTACACGGGGCCGGAGGCCCGGGCCCTGCTCGGACTGCCCGCCGTGGAGGCACGGGTCAAGCCGGACCACAACGACGAGTTCACGATCTTCGTCCAGAGCACCAGCGTCAACCGCAAGCTCGTATCGAACACCCGGCTGCTGCTGATGGTCTGACCGGCCCTTCCCGGGCGCCGGCCCCGGATGGCGGGGTGGAGGGCGGCGGAGGAGGCTTGGGGTATGCGAGGACGTGTGCCGGCTGCGGCGGTGGCCGCGGCGGCCGCCGTACTGCTGGTGGCCGCCGCGCCGCCGCCCGGCGGCGATGACACCGGGCAGCGGGTGTCCATCGGCGACGGGCGGAGCCTGTACCTGCACTGCTCGGGCTCGGGAAGTCCGACCGTGGTGCTGCTGGCCGGGCTGCACGAGTCCTCCGACTCCTGGACCCTGACCGACACCACCCCACCCGTGCCGAAGGCTCCCGCGGTACTGCCGGGCGTCGCGGCGTTCACCCGGGTGTGCACCTACGACCGGCCGGGGACGCTCCGCTACACGCAGCCCCCGGAACTCACCGACCGCAGCACGCCCGTCCGCGGCACCCGGGCCCTGCCCGCCATGGTCGAGGACCTGGACCGGCTGCTGACGGCCGGGCACGTGCCCGGCCCGTACCTGCTGGTGGGGCACTCCTTCGGCGGGATGCTCGCACTGCGCTACGCGCAGGAGCATCCGGAGCGGACCCGCGGGCTCGTCCTGGTCGACGCACTGGGGCCGGCGCTGAAGCCCGCGATGGGGGCGGACTGGGCGGCGTACGTGGAGGCACTGCGGCATCCCGGTACGCCCTTCGACGCCGATCCGGAGTTCGAGCAGGTCGACATCGAGGGCGGGGTCACCGCCATCGACCGCGGCGGGCCGCTGCCGCCGGTTCCCGTCGCGGTCCTCAGCAAGACCGAGCCCTTCGCCGTACCGCCCACGATGGCCAAGGATCTGGTGGCGAAGCTGGAGAAGGCCTGGCCGACGGCGCAGCAGGCCCTGGTGGGTCTGCGGCCGCAGACCCCGCACCTGTTGGCGACCGGCAGCGACCACTACGTGCAGCTCCACGATCCGGACCTCACCGTGGCGGCGGTCCGCCTCGTCGCGGACCGGGCCTCGGCCCCGGCGGCGGCTCCGGACCCGGCCCCGTCAGGGACGGGCTCGCAGGGCCCGGCGTCGGCTTCGCCGTAGTGCCGGGCGGGCCGCTCGCGCCGGGGTGACGCGTTCGGCCCGCCGGTCCGGGCCTCGGCTCAGGCCTGGGGCGGGCCCTCGGGGATCGGGTGCACTTCGACCGGGTCGCTGCCGGGCTTGCCTCCCGGGCCGGGACAGGCCGATGCCCGTGCGGCGATCTCCAGGGCCCGGTCCTGGCTCTTGACGTCGACCAGCCAGTAGCCGGCCAGGATCTGCCCCTCCCGGGCCGGGCCGTCGGTCACCTGCGGCTGCCCGTCGCTTCCGGCCCGTACGGTCTTGACCAGCGAGGGTCCTCCGAGGCCCTGGCCGTCCACCCATTCCCCGGCGGCGACGATGTCCTCGTTGAGGGCTCCCATGTGGGCGAACATGGCCTTCATGTCCTCCTCGGAGTACCCGGACATGATGGCGTCCCACTCGGCGGCAGGCACGTTCATCTGGATCATGTACTTCATGTTCCTCACCCTTTCGGGGCGGCTGCTGGGGTTTCGGTCTTCCACAGGGTTAGACAGCCGGTCGCCGGAAAACTCATCGGTGCCCCCAGCACCACATCACGGAAACCTGATGATCGCCCTCAGGGCGGCTCGCACGAGGGACGGGTGACGCGCCTCAGTCTTCGTCCGCACCGGCCCAGTCTTCTTCCGCACCGGCCAGGGCCTCGGTGATCAGGCGGGTCGCGAAGTCGGGGTCGCCGGTCATGCGGTTGATGTACTCCGCGAGCAGGAAGGCCGTGGCTTCGAGCGGATTCATCTCGGCCTCGGTCCAGTCTCCGTACTGTTTGCGCCACAGGGTGGGGCTCAGGCCGGTGCCGGCGGCGATGACGAGGCCGGCCATGGTGGGAATGGCCTCGGGGCGCACGCTCCTGGGCATCATGCGCAGCGTGGCCACGATGTTCGGCACGACGTACTCGATCACGTCCTTGCCGTGCTCCTCGTGCGCCCTGCGCAGCCACATCATGAACATGTAGATGAGCGTGCACGCTCCGTCGAGCAGGTCGTCGGCTTCCCTGGGGCCGAGCGACGAGGCGTACTGGTCGATCAGGGCCTGCTGTTCGGGATCCGTGCCGGCCTTGCCGTCGTGGATGCCCTTGAGCCGGGAATCGATCATCAACAGCGCCGCGCCCACATCACCCGCGGGAGCGTGCTCGGGGTCGTACTGCGATGCCACGGGATTCCTCCTCAGGCCGCCGCGATGGGCGGCTCGCCTTTGTCCGCACAGTAGACGGACCGCAGGACGGCGGTTGCCCGCTTGGCCTTTCGTCACTCCGCGGGGGCTCGCTCCCATGCGTAAGGTTCACGGATCCATAAGTTGACCTGTTGCACTTATTGAACCGCTGTGGTCTTCTGGAGAGGTGAGCCGGGCCGCCGCCCCACAGCGCTCCCCCGCTCCGTCTCCTTCTCGTTCCTCTACGCCCGAAAGGGGTGATCAGTCATGCCCACGACCGCATCCCTCCCCTCCGCCGGCCCCTCCGCCAGCCCCTCCGCGGGCCCCACGGCCGTGCCCAAGAACGTGCGCTGGGTGCTGCTCGGCGTCATGCTCGCGATGCTGCTGTCGATGCTCGACAACATGGTCGTCAGCACCGCGATGCCCACGATCGTGGGCGACCTGGGCGGCCTGGAGCACATCTCCTGGGTCGTCACCGCCTACACGCTGGTCACCGCCGTCACCACCCCGATCTGGGGCAAGCTCGGCGACCTCTTCGGCCGCAAGCCCCTGTACCTGGCCTCGATCGCCGTGTTCATCATCGGATCCGCGCTCTGCGGGACGTCCGGCTCGATGGGCGAGCTGATCGCCTACCGCGTCGTCCAGGGCATCGGCGCCGGCGGAATCGGCGCGGGCGCCTTCGCGCTGATCGGAGCCCTCGTACCGCCGCGGGAGCGCGGCAAGTACCAGGGCATGACCGCCTCCGTGATGGCGATCGGCACCATCGGCGGACCGCTCCTGGGCGGATTCGTCACCGGGCATTTCGACTGGCGCTGGGCCTTCTACATCAACCTTCCGCTGGGCCTGGTCGCCCTGGTGTGGCTGTGGCGCAAGCTGCAGATCCCCGCCCGGCGCATCCAGGCGAAGATCGACTGGGCGGGCATCGCCCTGCTGACCCTCTCCATCACCGCGGTCGTCCTGGCCGCCACCTGGGCGGGCAGCACCTACGCCTGGGGGTCCTGGCAGATCCTGTCGCTGGGCGCCGCCGCGCTCGTGGGCCTGGCCCTGTTCATCCGGGTCGAGAAGCGCGTCAGCGAGCCGCTGTTGCCGCTGAGCGTGTTCACCGGGCACCGCAACTACCCGCTCGCGATGGTCCTGGTCCTGGCCGCCGGTGTGGTCATGTTCGGCGCGGGCCTCTACCTGCCACTGTTCCAGCAGACCGTCCAGGGCGCCTCGGCCACCAACTCCGGCCTGCTGATGCTCCCGATGATGATCCCCGTCGTGATCGTCTCGACCATCGCCGGCAAGGTCATGTCCGCCACCGGCAAGTACAAGGTGTTCCCCGTCGTCGGCACCCTCTTCCTCACCGCGGGCCTGGGGCTGCTGGCCACCATGGACGCCGGCACCTCGTCCCTGCTGACCAGCCTCTACATGGTCCTCGTCGGCATCGGCCTCGGATTCACCCTGCAGATGGCCGGCACCATCGCCCAGAACAGCGTCTCCCTGCGCGACATGGGCGCGGCCATGAGCTCGGTCAGCCTCTTCCGCACCCTGGGCGGTTCGCTCGGCGTCGCCGTCTTCGGCTCGCTGTTCACCCGGGCCGTACAGCCGCACCTGCCCGCGGGCGCCGAAGGGGACCCGGACGCGTTGCGCGCTCTGCCCGCCGGGGCCAAGGACGCCTACCTCGGCGCCGTCGCCACGGGCACCAGCCACATCTTCCTGACGGCCGCGATCCTCTGCGGCCTCGCCTTCCTCGCCGCGCTCTTCGTCGTCGAGGTTCCGCTGAAGAAGGCGGGCCCGCCCGTACCCGCCGGGAGCACCGAGGCCCCTGGGGGCGCGGCGGCCCACCAGCCCTCTTCCGCCACCACGACCGCCTGACAGCGCAGTTCTGCCCGACACGAACGGAGCACGACCATGAACACCAACCCCTCTCCCCGCATCGCGATCATCGGCGCCGGCCCGGGCGGACTGACCTGCGCCCGCATCCTCCAGCGGCACGGCATCTTCCCCACCGTCTACGACCACGAGACCGGGCCCGGGGTCCGTGACCAGGGCGGCACCCTCGACCTGCACGAGGACAACGGCCAGATCGCCCTGCGCGAAGCCGGACTGCTGGAGGAGTTCTTCCGGCTGTCCCGGCCCGAGGGGCAGGAAATGCGTCAGCTGGATCCCGCCGCGACGCTCCTCTTCCACCACACCCCCGAAGAGGGCGAGCGCTTCAAGCCCGAGATCGACCGCGGTCGACTGCGCGAGCTCCTCCTCGGCTCGCTGGAGCCCGGCACCGTCCGCTGGGGCCACACCCTCCGCTCCCTCGACGGCCCCGCCGAGGGCCCGCGGCGGCTGCACTTCGCCGACGGCACCACCACCGAGGCGGACCTCGTCATCGGCGCCGACGGCGCCTGGTCCAAGGTCCGCCGCGCCGTCTCTGCGGCCACCCCGCGGTACAGCGGCGTCAGCTTCCTCGAAGCCTGGTTCCACGACGTCGACGACCGGCACGCCGAGATCGCCGACCTCGTCGGCCAGGGAGGCGCCGCCGCGGCCGACGGCGCCCGGGGCCTGTTCGCGCAGCGCGGCAGCGGCGGCCACATCCGCGTGTACGTCATCCAGCGCGTGCCCGCCGACTGGATCGCCGCGAGCGGCCTCACCGTCCAGGACACCGAGGGCATCCGCACCCTGCTCCTGGAGCGCTACCGCCACTGGTCGCCCCGCCTGCGCCGCCTGCTCACCGACAACGACGGACCCTACGTCGACCGCCCCATCAACGCCCTGCCCGTACCCCACCTCTGGGACCACCACCCCGCGGTCACCCTGCTGGGCGATGCCGCCCACCTCATGCCCCCGCTCGGCGTAGGCGTCAACCTGGCCATGTTGGACGCCTGCGAACTGGCCCTCGCCCTCGCCGACAACGCCACCATCGGCGCCGCCGTCCAGGCCTACGAGAAGACCATGCTCCCCCGCTCGACCCGGATGCAGGAACTCCTCGACAACGGCGCCGAGGAACTCCTGTCCACCGAACTCCCGGACTTCGCCACGGACTAGGCTGCGTGATCCACATCGCTCCGGGATCATGGGCTTCACTCGATATCTCAAACCGTCGGCCCGACCGGGTTGTTTCCGTCGGCTAGCGACCTCTAGTGCTGGTGTGCGCCGGAGGTGGGCGGGAGTTTGGGGGTCGTGGGCGGTTGGCCCGGGTCGGTCACCGTGAACTGGCCCATCATGCCCTCGTCCTCGTGGTAGAGGAGGTGGCAGTGGTACATGTACGGGGTGTCCGGGTCCGCGGGGCCGTCGAAGCGCAGGGCTATGCGGACCGTCGAGCCGGACGGGATGAAGACGGTGTCCTTCGGCCCGCGCAACGGTGGCGGCGGGGCTATGCCGTTGATGTCGAGGACGCGGAACTGGACGTCGTGGACGTGGAAGTTGTGCGGCATGCCGTCGTTGTTGCGGAGGGTCCAGGTCTCGGCCGTTCCGCGGGTGACCGTCTCGTCCACCCGGGACATGTCCATCTTGCGGCCGTTGATGCCGGACATCTTCAGCTCGAAGAAGCGGCCGCGCACCGAGTCCTCGCCGGTCGGCAGCGTCGGGGCCACCAGCGCCGCCGGCAGCTCGGCCGACGGTCTCAGGGTGGGGGCCGCGCGCAGCTGCATCACGTCGAAGGAGTCGTCGCCTCCCCCGAAGCGCTGGTTCCAGAAGTCCAGTCCGGCGTCCAGGGGGTAGGAGCGCAGCACCGTACGCTCGCCCGGTCGTATGCGTACGACCACCTCCGCGCGCTCCCCCGGCGACAGGCGCAGGCGGTCGGTCGTGTGCGGGGCTTCGAGGAGGCCGCCGTCCGAGGCGATCTGCCGGACCTCCCGGCCGTCGTCGAAGCCGAAGGTGTAGACGCGGGCGGTGGAGGCGTTCAGCAGGCGCAGCCGGACCAGTTCGTCCTGGACGGTCACGTACGGGTCCAGGGTGCCGTTGACCATCGTCCGGTCGCCCAGGAAGCCGACGTTGCGCATCAGCTTGTGGTCGTGGTCGAACTTCGCGCCGTCGAAGGAGACGTCCTGGACGATGACCGGGATGTCGTCGACCCCGTAGGTCCTGGGCAGGGGCAGGGCCGCCGACGGTGCGTCGTCCAGGAGGAACAGGCCCGCGAGGCCGCGCTGGACGTGGGACTCGGTTTCGCCGTGCGGGTGCGGGTGGTACCAGAGGGTCGAGGCCGGCTGGTCGACCGTCCACTCGGGAGCCCAGCTGCCGCCCGCCGGCACCATCTGGTGCGGGCCGCCGTCCATCGCGGCGGGCAGGTGCATGCCGTGCCAGTGCACGGATGAGGCCTCCGGCAGGGCGTTGGCCACCTTCACCCGGACCTTCTCCCCCTTGGCCGCGCGGAGCGTGGGGCCGAGGTGGCTGCCGTTGAACCCCCAGGTGGGGGTCTTGCTCCCGGGGGTGAACTCGGTTTCTCCCGCCTGCATCCGCAGGTCGAAGACACGCGTTCCGTCGGCCTCCACGATGGACGGCGCGAGGGGCGGCACCGCGAGGGCGTTGCGGAAGTCCACCGCGCCGACGGTGGACACCTCGGCCCCGGTGTAGAGCCACGTGAAAAGCAGGCCGATGACCAAGGCGAAGGTGGCGGCCAGCGAGCCGAGGATCAGCAGCGCCCGCTTCCAAGGCGACATCCGGCGTTTGCCGACGGTTCCGTTCTTTGCGTTTCTCCCCATGGAACCGACGCTACGGACGGTGCTCGCCCCGGACATCGGGGACCGACCCGGGTCCGACCCCGACTCCACCCCCGAGAGGGTTCGGGGGCGGTGTCGGGGGTGGACTCGGGGTCAGTCTCCGAGTGCGAACGAAGCCAGCGTCCGCCACGCCGTGCCGTCGTGGACCATGAGCTCGACCGACGTCACCCGCGAGGTGAACGGGAGCCCGGCGGCGAGGTCGGCCTCGATCTCCTCCAGGACGGCGTCCTCCTGGCCTTGGGCGATGGTCAGGTGCGGCACGATCTCGGCGAACCGGCCGCCGTACGGCGGGGCCTCGGGCCACCGGCCGGCGATGGCCTCCGTGAGACGGATCAGTGGCGCGGCCGGTTCCGGAACGAGGTACAGGACCTCCGGGAGGCGCCCGGTCCTCTCGAACCGCAGGTCGAACGGCTGGTGGCGGCGGAGCACGTCCTCAAGGGCGGCGTGGACGAGCGGATCGATACGGCTCTCCTCGAGGAACGGGAAGAGCACGGTGACGTGTGCGGGAACCCCGGCCCGGGCCGAAGGGTCGAGTCGCTCGCGCCACCCGCGGACGGCCGGCTCCGCCTCCGGAATCCTGACGACGAGGCCCGTCTGGCCCACCTGGAACGTGCTGCTGCTGTCGTCTGCCATGACACGACAGGGTGTCACGGGACGATCCGCTCGCGCACGCGGGTTCGCGTCGGCGGACGCGGTCAGTTGATCCTGTGCTCCGTCCAGAACGGGGTGAGGTCCCGTGACGTTGCCGCCTGGGCCGCGCGCTTGAAGTCCGCGGTCGTGGACACGCCCTGCCAGCGGTCGCGGACGTAGCCGCGCAGCATGGCCGTCATCGCCGGGGTGCCCAGGGCGCGTTCCAGGTCGTGCAGGGCGCAGGCGCCGCGGTGGTAGACGACGCGGCCGTACTCCGAACGGTGGCCGTCCGCGAAGTAGGACAGGGGCCGGGTGATCTCGGCCGTGGTACTGGGCCACATCGGCTGGTCCTCCCAGCAGGTGGTGGTGTCCTCCCCGGAGTACGACTGGTTCGCGTACTGGGCGAAGGATTCGTCCAGCCAGGGTGCCGCGAACTGGTCGTTGCCGACGATGCCGTAGAACCACTGGTGGGCGATCTCGTGGACGGCGCCGGAGCCGTCCGATTCGGTCCACAGCAGGACGAGGCCCGGGAACTCCATGCTGCCGAAACCGTCGAGGTTGTCACTCATGACGAGGTCGAGCTCACCGTACGGGTAGCGCCCGAACCGCTTCCCGAACGCGTCGACGGAGCCGGCGCCGTCCTTCAGGGCGAGGTCCACGCCCTCGACAGGGGTGGCAGCCGTCCAGTACGCGTTCAGCCGGACTCCGCCCGGCGTGGTGACCGTCTTCGACCGGAAGGGGCCCGCGGCCCACGCGAAGTCCCGTACCCCGTGCGCGACGCTGGTGGTGACCGTGCGGCCGGGTGCGCCCGCACGGCGCGTGGTGGTGCCGGTCGCGGGGGCGACGAGGTCGCTGGGGTGGTCGAGGCGGACGCGGAAGTCTCCGGCCAGGGTGTAGAAGCTCTCGCCGAAACCGAAGTCGGGGTCGAGGTGGCGGCCCTGGGCGTCGCGTACGGACAGCAGGGGCAGTGCGTTGCCGAGGTAGCGGTGCGCGCCGTCCTTGCCGAAGCGGTGCACGCGGTCCGGGACGGTGATCTCCACGTCGAAGGAGATGCTGGTCCGCGCCCCGTACGGGAGCGGCGCGGGCAGGTCGATCTGCAGGGCGGTGCAGTCGACGGTGAGCGGTCGCGGGGTGCCTCCGGTGACCCGCCCCACCCGGACCGGCGACGGCGCCTCGGGGGTTCCGCAGCCGTCGGTGCCGTTGCCCCACAGGCGGACGTCGAGCGAACGCAGCGGAGTACGGGAGGAGTTGCGGAAGGAGACCGTCTGGCGGCCGGTCCAGCGCGAGCCGTCGCCGTCACTGCGCAGCGACACCTCGTAGGAGGGGCGGTCGGGCGTGGCCGCGGGGGCCGGAGGGGGCTGGGCCGCGGCCGTCTGGGGGACGGTCAGCAGGACGGATGCGAGGGCGAGCAGCAGGGCCCGCCGGAGCCTGAGCGAGATCATGGCAGGCACGCTAGAACGTCCGTACGGCCGGAGGGGAGAGTTCCAGAGCAGCCGCCCCGCCGACACCGGTGCGCAGCAAGGCCGTTGGCCCGCCGCGTGCGCGGACTTCTCCGGCCATGCGGTCAACTCGGCGGCCACTGGGGGCAGGAGGGACGGACGGAAGGCGGTCGCCGCGGGCGAGGGCGCCGGGTGCCGGGTGCCGGGCATGAGGCTTTCCTCGGCGCGGCTGCTCGCTGCGATCCGCGCCTCCCCGGCGAACTCGGCCGACCGGGGCGTCGCCCCCCCTGCCGAGGCCGTCCGCGGGGCGGACCTGGTGATCCCGTGCTCGCCGATCCGGCAGCCCTGTACGCCGTCGCGGAGCAGCCGCTGCCCGCCCTGCGCCCAGCCTAGGCGGAGCGGGTGCCGGTGAGCCCGGTGAGGCCGGACAGGGCGGTGTGCCAGGCCGAGGTGACCGCTCCGTGGGCCGCGGCCGTCGCCTCGGGGAGGTCTTCCGGCAGGAACAGGGGCGCGCCCACGTGTACGTGGAGCCGCGGCCGGCGGACCGGGGCCGTCAGGACTCCGGCGAGCTGTTTGGCCGTCGTCCCGGAACTCACCCGGCGGGAGCCCGCCTGGCCGACGGGGCGGACGGGTGCTCCCGTGGCCAGGGCGAGGCGGGCCAGGCCGCTGCGGAAGGGCAGGGGCGCGGCTTCCCCGGAGTCCCGGCGGGCGGGGATCCCGCCTTCCCCGTACATCAGGACGCACCGTCCCGCCTCCAGTGCCCGGGCGGCGTCGGAGAGCGAACTCGCCGCGCGGGCGGTTCCCCGGTGGACCGGGATGTGCCCTTCGCGGGCGAGCGCCCCACCGAGCACGGGGACCCGCCACAGCCCGGCCGTGGCCATGATCACCGGTTCGACGCCGAGCCGGCGCAGGGCGGCCACCACGACGACGGGGTCGACCATGCTGGTGTGGTTGGCGGCCAGGATGGTCCCGCCGACGACGGGCTCCGTGGCGTCCGCGGAGACGGTCATCCGCCCGAACACCGGGGCCAGGGCGGCCGCGACGTGGCTGATCATGGAATGGAACCTCCGGGACGGGGCGGGGCGGGACGGGGCGTGCGGTCTTCGTACCCCCAGCCTGTCGGCCGTCGCCCGGTCCGGCATGAGTCGCGCTACTCAACCCGCCTGGGTACGCGGCCCCCCGCGCCCTCCTCTCCGCCGCACCGCGACGCGAGGGGGCGCAGGCCGTCTGGCAGGGTGGTCCCATGACCGCCTACGTACCTGCGAGCCGTGCCCGTACCGGAACCGGCCGGGCCCGCACCCGTCTCGCGGCGGCCTCGGCGGTGGTCGTGACGGTCGGCGCGGGGCTGGGTCTGCGGGCCGTGGCGACGGGGAGCGCGGCCAAGTACGGCGGAGACGCGCTGTACACGGTACTGATCTTCGCCCTCATCGTGCTGGTCCTGCCACGGGTGACGGCCCTGAGGGCCGCCGCCGGCGCTCTCGCGGTGAGTTGGGTGGTGGAGTTCCTCCAGCTCACCGGGGTACCGGCCGAGCTCTCCCGGCACAGCACGCTCGCCCGCCTGGTCCTCGGGTCCACCTTCAACCCGCCCGACCTGCTCTGGTACGCAGTCGGCGCCGCAGCCGGCTGGCTGGCCCACACCACGGCGGCCCGCCTGGCGGGGCGGCGCTAGCTGCCGCTGCTGCTGCGGGTCAGCGTGCCGGGGGCGCCGGCCGACTGGGCGCCTTCGGTCTCCAGGGTCAGGTGGTCGGGGTCCGCGAGGGTCAGGACGTAGAGGTTGTCCCTGGGGCAGTCGAAGGTGGCCGAGGGGTCGGTCGGGTGGCTGGTCGCCGCGGCGAAGACCGCCCGGTCACCGCTCGTCTGCCGTAGTTCCAGGGCCTCCGTGCACCCCAGGTTCCGCCCGGTGGCGGTCTCCTTCACCTCGCTGACCTGGCGGCCCACGAGGTCTCCGACTGAGCCCGCGTTCAGCGTGACCGTGACGGAGAACTCGCCGGTCCTGGCCCGGGTGATGCCGTCCGCGTCGGGGGTTCCGGGTCCGGTGCCGGTCCACGTGCCGATCCACGCCCGCGGTATCGCCGACGCCGAAGGGGAGGGGGTCGGGGACGGTGATCCGCCGCCCCCGGTTCCGTCCCCGTCCCAGGGCATCCTGATCGCGAGGGTGGCCGCGACGACGAGGGCGGCGGCGACGGCCGCCCCCGCCGCCCAGGGCACGCGCCGGGTTCCGGCGGGAGGGGAGGAGTGCAGCGGCGGGGTCGCGGGGAGGGCCGGGGGCGGTGCCTGGGGCGCCTGCGGCACGGGGACGGGCGCGGGGAGCGGGAGCGGCTGGGAGGCGGCCAGGAGGCGGTGCAGTTCGGTCTCCCGGCGGGCGGCGTCCGCCACCAGCGAGGGCGGTACGGCGGCGTTCCACTCCTGCGCCGCCGCTCCGATGCGGGCCAGTGCCTCGTCGGCGGTCGGGCGGTCCCGCGGATCCTTGGCCAGGCACTGGCCGAGCAAGGGGCGCAGCCCCTCCGGGACGCCGTCGAAGGCGGGCTCCTCGTGCACGATCCGGTAGAGGAGGCCGGGGAGTTCCAGTTGCTCGCCGTCGGCGAGGAAGGGGCTGCGCCCGGTGGCCGCGTAGGCGAGTACCGCGGCGAGCGAGAACACGTCCGCGGGGGCCTCGGCCAGGGCTCCGGTCGCCTGCTCGGGCGCGAGGAAGCCGGGCGTGCCGATGACCGCTCCCGTCCGGGTGTGGCGCGGGTCGTGCACGGCGCGCGCGATGCCGAAGTCGATGAGAAAGGGCCGCTCCCGGCCGAGCAGCACGTTCCCCGGCTTGATGTCGCGGTGCACCACGCCCGCCGCCCGTACGGCCACGAGCGCGGCGAACAGTTCCCGGGCCATGCTCCACAGCGCCGGGCCGGTCAGCGGTCCGTGCCGGTGCACCCACTCGCCCAGGGAGGGGGCCGCCACGTACTCCGTGGCGAGCCACTGCGGGGAGGCGCCCGGAGCGCTGAAGTCCACCACCGAGACCGTCCACGCGGAACGCACGCGGTCGTTGGCGCGTATCTCCCGCGCGAAGCGGTCGGCGAAGGCGGGGTCCCGGCTCAGTTCCCGGTGGACGGTCTTCAGGGCCAGCGGCCGGCCGGACGCCGTCCGGGCCAGGAAGACCTCGCCCATGCCCCCTTCGCCGAGCCGTGCCAGCAGGCGGTACCCGCCGGTCTCCGGCGGGTCGCCCGGCCGCAGTGGCTCCACCGACTCCCCCTGTCCACAAGGCCGTTGTCCGTGCGCAGGGCGCGCACGGACCGGCCGGTGGAGTCACCTTAGAGGACGGCCCGGGGGCTGGATCGCCGGGACGGCATCAGGACGACATGATGAAGCGCAGGGCCAGGCCCGAGGCGGTCATCCAGTGGGTGACCTTGGCGAAGTCGTTGTAGTAGACGGTGTCGACGCCCGGGAAGGCGACCTTGATCGGCGCGCCCTTCTTGCTCCCGGCCTCGGTGTCCTGGAGCTGCACGGTCATGGTCTTCGCCGGGGCCTCGTCCATGGGGCCGTTCAGGAGCAGTGCGGCGTGCGTCTGCTTGCCCGGGGCGATGGCCTCGTACGGGGTCCCGGGCATCGGGGCGCTCTCCTTGATCTCGGGGACCGTCCGCTGGGCGTCGCCGAGCTGGATGAGGGGGTAGCGGTAGACCTTGCACGCCTTCTTGCTGGTGTTGGTGAGGGTGAGGAGGATGTGCCGGACGCTCTGGCTCTTGTCGTCCTCGGTGCTGGAGGTGATCGAGACGTCGCCCGGGGCGCAGAGGGCGACGGCGCCGTCGCCGCTGCCACCGGTACCGGTCGCTCCCGGGGTCGGCTTCGCCGAGGGCGTGGCGGCCGGCTTCGAGGTGCCCGGGGAGGCGGTCGCGCTCGGGGAGGCGGTCGCGCCGGGCGTGCCCGTGGTGCTCGGCTGCGCCGTGGGCTTGCCGTCGCCCGGCCCGTCGCCCCCGCTGGGCGAACACGCCGCCGACGCGAGCAGTGCGGTGACCGTCGCGGCCCCGAGGACGCAGGACTTCCAGCCCCTGTGGCTCGTACGGGCAGCAGTGTTCATGGTGTTCCCCCGTTGTCGGCCCTGAGCGGCCGCTGTCGACTCCCGATGATGAACGCAGACCGCGGCGCCTCCGGGGAATCCGGCAGCGGGCCGTCATGGCCTCCACCTGCTCCCTGCCAACGCTCCCGTCGGCCTGCAGTACCGGATTTCCCACATCACGCGGGTCTCAGACGCCTGTTACGAACCAGGGACAAGAACGGCACGCCTCGGTCTCCTGCGGGAACCACCCCTCACGGGGCACGGACCGGAACCAGATCTTGATCCTCCCCACCACGCTCTCCATGCCCGCCATCATCCGCCGCCTGTGCGGTCGTCGAGCCGGGGGCGGCGGGGAGGTCGTCGAGGAAGGTGGCGGTCGGTACGTAGAAGAGGCAGCCGGTGACCGCTGTCGAGAAGTCGAGGATGCGGTCGTACGCGGCTTCGCCGTCGCCCAGGAACATGTTCCGCAGCATCTGCTCGGTGACGTCGGGGGTCCTCGCGTAGCCGATGAAGTACGTGCCGAGCTCGCCCTCGGCGAGGGATCCGAACGGCATGTTCTCGCGCACGATCTTGCGCTCGTTGCCGTCCGCGTCGGTGACGACGGTCAGGGCCACGTGGGAATCGGCGGGCTTGACCTCGTCGGAGAGCTCGATGTTGTCCGCCTTCGTCCGCCCGACGACAGCCTCCTGGTCCTCCGCCCGAAGCGCGTTCCATGCCGGCATGTCGTGCACGTACTTCTGCACGATCACGTAGCTGCCTCCGGTGAACTCGGGGTCCTCCTCGCCGACGAACACCGCGTCGGCCGCCGTCGCGCCCTCCGGATTCTCGCTGCCGTCCACGAACCCGAGGAGGTCGCGCTCGTCGAAGTACCGGAAGCCGTGGACCTCGTCGACGACCTTCACGGCGTCCCTCAGCCGGTCCGTGATCAGCCGGGTGAGTTCGAAGCACAGGTCCATGCGCCGGGCCCGTACGTGGAACAGCAGATCCCCCTGGGTCGCCGGGGCCCTGTGGCGGTCACCGGCCAGCTCCACGAACGGATGAAGTCCCTGCGGGCGGGGTCCGCCGAACAGCCGGTCCCAGGCCTTCGAGCCGATGCCGACGACACAGTTCAGCCCGTCGTGCGGAGCCCGGAAGGACACCGAGCGGTACAGCCCGGAGACGTCCGCCAGCAGCTCTCGGACCGCCTCCTCGCGCCCCGGCGTGAGAGTCACGACAAGGAACATCGCGGCCTCGGCCGGCGGAATGATCACGGCCTGCGATTCGACCACGGTGTCCCCGTTCGTGAGTGCGGAAGGTCATGTCCGAAAGGTCTTGTCCGAACTGGTGGCGGGCTCCCCGGCACCCGCGCCGGTGAGCCTTCGCTTCTGAGCCACGTCCGGCTACTGCCCCTGGTCCGTCAGCGGCTCTCGGGCCGGGCCCAGGCGGACCCGTGGGCGGCTGCCCAGATGGGCTCCGATCACGATGCCCAAGCCGATGGCGATCAGGGTGACCAGGGCGTTGACGAGCGTGCCCAGGCTTGTTGCGGTCTGGTGGTTGAGGAGCTCCGAGACCCCTTCGAGACTGCTCGCGCCCGGGACCAGGACCCAGTAGCAGGGCAGGAAGATCAGTAGCTCCGGCATGTGGTGGCGCCGGTGAACCCAGCCGGCCATCGGCGGCAGCAGCATGCCCGCCGCGAGAGCTCCCAGGGCCACCCCGCCCACGGCCTCGCCCGCCGTTTGCACCGTGCGCGCCAGCAGGAGTGCGGCGACCATCCACGGCATGGCGCGCAGCGGCGTGGAGAAGTGGAGGGCGAATCCGACGAGGAAGAACACCGCGCCGGCCCATCCCGCCCACTCCCCCAGCAGCTCGGGTGCCGGATGCCCGGTGGGGCGCGCGTCGACCGACTGGACACCGACCAGGATTCCGACGGCCAGGAGAAGGAGGACGTTGACGGCTCCTGCCAGCCTGGACATGCCGGACAGGGTGGAGCCCAGGGAAAGTTCGATGGGGCCCATCGAGAGGGCCACGCCGGGCAGGAAGCCGACGAGCGGGGCGATGAACAGGTACTGCGGCTGTTCGTGGAGCAGCGGTCCGGCGAAGCCCTGGGCCAGCCCCGCCGCCAGTACTCCTGCGACCACGGGCAGCGCCGGGCCGAATGCGGGCCAGTACCGTGTCGTCAGTACCCGCAGCAGGCCCACGAGCAAACCGAGGACCAAGTAGCCGATCATGGCGGGCACCGTGGCGTGGAAGACCATCCCGAGCCCGACGGTCGCCACGGCGTACCCGAATACGGACACCGCGGGACTCAGACCCGGCGGCATCGACCGTACGCCCTCCAGTGCGGCGCGCACTTCCTCCAGTGGCAGTTCCTGGTTTCTCAGACGGGTCAGCAGGTTTTCCAGCGCCTCGGCCTGATCGAGCCTCAGGTCGCCCCCCTTCAGGAGGACGAAGTCCAGCTCGCCCACCGCCTGTGGCGACAGGCCCTCCACCCGGACGAACACACCGGTGGGCACCACGAAGCTGCGCGCCAGCATTCCGTAGCAGGCGGCCACCTCGGCCAGGTCCGTCTCCACCGACTCGGTGCGCTTGCCGGCCCGCAACAGCTCCACGCCCAGCTCGCACAAGGTGCGGGCCAGCTCCCGGGTCCACTCCCGCTCCGGAGCCAGCACACCGGGCACCGTGACCGGCACACCCGGCCCGGGCGCCCGACGCCGCCACTTCCTGCGCCGGCCGGTATCGGCCGCCTCAGCGTCGGCCACGGTCCACCCCCACGCCGCACGGCACCTGGACCCTCCTCAGTTCGACAACGGTGACGACTCGAACTGGTCACACCCGCCACTCTGCTGCGGACGCCGATCATGCGCGCGCGGTGTGGGCCTTACCGGTGACGCCCGTCGCTCGAGGTCACGCCACCCGCCGGGCCACCCACCGGCTCGATCCGGTCTCAGGACGGCCGGGCGACGGGCCGGAGCCCGTCCATCGATTTCCTGCGCGCACTCGGAGCCGAGCCGGTCGCCTACGGCGACGGCCTGGCCGACCGGGTCCGCGCCCCCGCTCCCGGCGCCCTGGAGGAGATCTCCCGCCTGGTCGCGGCGGGCCTGCTCCGGGTGCCCATCGCGGCGAGCTTCCCGGTCGAGGAGATCCGCCGCGCGGTCGAGCTCCAGGCCGGCCGCCACGTGCAGGGCAAGGTCGTCATCGACCTCTAGGAGTGTCTTGGGAACGCTGAGCTGTTCGGGCCCGTGGACGGTAGCGGTGCGGGTGGACGGGGTACGGATGGCGGCCGGATCGGCACGACGGCCGAGCATCACGGCACAGTAGGGCGGGCGCATGGCCAAGGCGGTCCGGGAGACGGCCGAGAAGGACTCGGAGGCGGTCGAAGAGCGGCACGCCAGCTGGCTCGAACTTTTCTTCGACCTCCTCTTCGTGGCGGTCGTCGCCCAGCTCGCGCACGGCTTGCTCGGACACGTCACCCTCGCGCGGATCGGCGAGGTGCTGGCCCTGTTCGTGCCGGCGTGGTGGGCCTGGGTGGCCTTCACCTACTTCTCCAACTCCGCGCAGGACGACGGACCCGTACGCCGGTTCTCGGTACTGGCGAACATGGCCTGCCTGGTCGTGATGGGCGGCGGCGTGGCCGGGGCCCTGCACGGCAACCCCGCCCTGTTCGCCATCGGATACACCCTCAGCCGCACCGCGCGCACCGTCGAGTGGCTCATCGCCGTCCGCCGGCTCAAGGGCGGGTTGCCTCCGCTGCGTACCTACGGCCTGAACTTCCTGTCGATCGTGCTGTGGGCGGTCTCGGCCGCACTGTCCGCCCCGGTCTGCTATCTCCTGTGGGCCGTGGGGATCGCCGCCGAGATCACCTCGGCCATGATCTCCGCCCGGTACGCGAAGCCGCCGATCGATGTCGGGCACATGGCCGAGCGGTTCGGCCTCTTCGTCATCATCGCCCTCGGTGAGGGGATCGCGCAGATCGTCGGCGCACTGGGCTCCAGCCCCGGGCCGACCCATGTCGCGGTGCTCACGGCCGTGGCCGGGTTCGCGCTGGCGGCGGCGATCTGGTGGGGCTACTTCGACTTCGGCAACCAGGCCGCGGCTGCCGTCGTCGCGGCCCGCCCCCGGGCGGCGTACCGGCTGGCGGTGCACATCTTCACCCTCGGGCACTTCCTGCTCGTGGCCTCGATCCTGGCGATCGACGCCGGCCTCGGCTCGGCGGTCACCGACGCCTCCGGCGGCGCCGCACACGGAACCCCGACCACCGACAGCCGCCTGGTGTGCGCCGGCCTGTGGGTCCACCACACCAACAACGCGGTCCTGTCCCTCACCGAACTGGGCGCCACGGCACGCAGCACCGCCGCCTGGTGGGTACCGGACACCCTGGTCCTCGCCGCGGTCTGGCTGGCCGCCGACCACCTCCACCCCGGTGCCGTCTTCGCGATCCTCACCTGCCAGCTCGCCCTGACGCTCTTCTTCGGCGGACGGCAGCGAGCACCGGCGCTGCTACGGTCCGCGACCTGACCGCACCGGTCCTGCCCGGCCAGCCGGCCAGCCCTCCTCATGGGCGGGCGCCGGCCGTCGGCGATCCTGGCGAGGCGGGCGGTGTCGGCCGCGGCGATCGGGGCGAGGCCGCATGCGGCGGCCATGGCCTTGTGGACGCGGGGCTCCGCGGCGGGGAAGACGTCGGGGTGTCCCGCGCCGCGGGTGAGGATCAGCTCGGCGGAGAAGGGGCCGATGCCCGGGAGCTCCCTGAGGTCGGTGAGGCCGGACTCGGCCGGCTGGGCGCGGAGCCGGGCGGCGCCGAGGCGTCCGTCGAGGGCCGCGTCGGCCAGTGCGTGGGCGTTCGACCTTGATGTCGGTCAGCCCGGGGCCGGCGCCGATCCGCCGCAGCTCGGCGGGTCGGGGAAGGCGTGCATCCGCCGTCCCGCGACGCCATCGAGGCACGCATGGTCGCGGCGATCCCCGAGGAACGCCTGACCGGCCTCCTCGAAGACCTCGACCGGATCGCGTGCGGCAGCAGGCGGTGTCCTGGCGACCGGGTCGGGAGCCCCCCACCCCCGTGGGGGGACTCCTCCGCTCCGGCCGGGGCCGCCCGTACCGCTCCTGCCGTCCTTACCGCCCCTTCCGCGCGGGAACGAACGCCACACTATGGGCGGGAGGACCGCCCACCCAGGGCCGCACGCGCCAGCAAGGGGACCGACCGCGCCACCAGGGTTCCCTGGCCGTCATGTTGGGGACAGCAAGCCCCTAACCCCCACGATGACCTGGCATTTCACGCTGGACTATGCTCGTCCGCTGTGGTCTCGCACGCACATCCGGGGACAACCTCCTCCGCCCTCGCCCGTCTGAGCGTGAACGTCGCGCGGCTGGTCGGCATCCGTCCGCACGGCTACGCCCACCTGCTCGGCACGGCGCCCCAGCACCTCAACGACGACCTGTGCCGCACTCCTTCGGCGACGGCCATCCGGATCGCGGAGCTCACGACGGTCCACGCCCCCTGGACCGACATGTCCGTGCTGCTGGAACGGGAGTCGGGCATCGGAACCCTCGGGGTCTGGGACTACCTGATCACCTCCGCGCCCACTCCGCTCGAAGGGATCCGGGACGCAGCGGCCTACTTCGCCACGGTCGCCGACCCCATGACGGACGGCATGCAGATCACCGAGGACGGCGAACGCGTCACCATCAGCCACCTGAACCAGGCCGACATAACCCACGAGGCGGCCTGCGGCATCCGCGGCTACGCCCTCGGCCTGTACCGGCGCCGGCTCGGCGAAGCCGCGCAGCGGCACCTCGTTCCTCTGCACGTCTCCCTCGCCGCCACGGCGCCCCCGCGGCACGACGCCCTGGCCGAGCTCTACGGCACCCGGAACATCGAGTTCGAGGCCCCGGCCAGCTCGATCACCTTCCGCACCGCCGAGCTGAACTCCCCGACGCCGCACGCCCAGCCCGGGCTGTCGGCCGTACTGCGCCGGCACGCCGAGCAGAACCTCGCGAGTGCGATCCCGCTGCACGACTGGACTGCCCTGTTCCGCACCGCCCTCGCGTCCGCGCACGACGAGGGCGCGCCGACGCTGTCCTCGGTGGCCCGGCGCATGACGATCAGCGCGCGGACCCTCCAGCGCCGCCTGGAGGAGCAGGGCACGACGTGGAGCGAGGAGGTCGAGACCGTACGGCGGGAGCGCATCGGCCGGCTGCTCCACGACACGGACCTGAGCGTCGACTCGATCGCCGCCCGGAGCGGTTACGCCGACGCCCGCGCCCTGCGCCGGGCCGTCAGGCGCTGGTACGGGACCACGCCCGCCGCCCTGCGTCGCGCCGGGCGCGCCGGGGAGGTTCAGGCCGGGGTGTAGCCGCGGGCCAGGACGTGATCGTGGGTGAGGCGGGTGAACGCGCTTCCGGCGGCGCTCCGGTAGGCGTTCTCGCGCCGGAGCAGGGCGACCGTGCGGGTGGGCAGGGGCGGTTCGAGGGCGAGCGGGGCGAGGTGCGGGTGGTCCTCCGTGACCGCGTCGGGCAGGACGGTCGCGAGGTCGGTGCGCCGGACGATTTCGGTGAGGGTCTGGACCGAATTGGCCTCAACGGCGATGCGCGGCCGTACCCGTTGGCCGGCCAGGTAGGCGTCGATGTGTCCTCGGGTGGCGAAATCCCCGCTCAGCAGCGCTAGTTGACGGTCCGCCAACGCCGCCACGGGCAGGGGTGGGAGTGGGCCGGCGGCCGGGACCGCGGCGGCGGCGGTGACGAGGCTGAGGGTCTCGGCGTACAGCGGGGTCGCGGAGATGCCGGGCAGGTGCGGACCGTCGAAGGCGACTCCCAGGTCGAGTTCGTCGGCGAGCAGACCGGCTTCGATGCGGTCCTGGGCCATGTCCTTGACGTCCAGGGTGATGCCGGGGTGGCGGGCGTGGAGCTCTGCCGCCAGCGGTCCGACCAGGTAGGCGGTGAAGGTGGGCGTCACGGCCAGCCGCAGGTGCCCCCGGGAGAGGTCCGCGAGGTCGTGGACGGCGCGTTCCGCGGCGGCGAGGTCGCGCAGGGCCCGGCGGGCGTACCGGGCGTAGGTCTCGCCGGCGTCGGTGAGGCGGACGCCGCTGCGGCCGGTCCGGTCCAGGAGCTGGACGCCGACGGTGTGCTCGAGCTGCTTGATCTGCTGGGACAGGGTCGGCTGGGAGATGCGCAGTTCTTCGGCGGCGCGGGTGAATCCGGCGTGCTCGGCGACGGCGAGCAGGTAGCGCAGGTGACGTAGTTCCAGGGCCATGGAAGCAAGTATAGATGGCATCTATAGGAGGGATGAGTAATGCGTCTTGGACGCTATAGGTGCAGGTCGTGCATGGTGGATCTCGTCGGCCCCACGGGTCGGCAGTGAGCGAAGGGAGTGACCATGCACGACCTCATCGAGGGCGTCGCGCAGTTCCGTCGAGAGGTCTACCCGGCCAAGGCGGAGCTGTTCGCCCGGCTGGCGACGGCCCACCGGCCGCGCACCCTGTTCATCAGCTGCTCCGATGCCCGGGTGGTGCCGGAGCTGATCACCCAGAGCGAGCCGGGCGAGCTGTTCGTCGTCCGTACCGCCGGGAACCTCGTGCCCGCCCACGCCCCCGGCACGGACGGGGTGGCGGCGAGCATCGAGTACGCCGTCGCGGTCCTGGGCGTGAGCGAGATCGTGGTGTGCGGGCACTCCGCCTGCGGTGCGATGACGGCTCTGGCCGAGCGGCACGACCTCAGCGCCGCCCCGGCGGTCGCCGGCTGGCTGCGCCAAGCGGACGCCTCGCTCGCTCGTACCGGGGGTGCGCAGGACGCGCAGCGCGTCGATGCCCTGGTACGGGAGAACGTGCTCGCGCAGCTGGCGAACCTGGCCACCCATCCGTCGGTGGCCCGCGCCCTGGCCGCAGGGTCGCTGACCCTGCGCGGCTGGGTCTACGACATCGGGGCCGGGGGCGTCGAGGAACTCGGCTCCGCCCGGCCCGCCTCCCCGGCGGCCTGACCGCCGCCACCCCTCGGGTCCCCGACCCGCCCCGACCCGCAGTACCCACACACACGACATCCGCCGCTCGCCCCACCCCCATCGGGGTGAGCGGCTCACCCCGGAAGGAAGCCCTCTCATGGTGCACGCCCAGTTCGACAACTCCGCCCGTCAGGCCCTGGCCGTCAAGGCCGTGGACGCCAAGATCCGCGAGGACCTGACCTGGCAGCGGATCGCGGACGCCGCCGGCCTGTCGGTCGCCTTCGTCACCGCGGCCGTCCTCGGCCAGCACCCGCTGCCGCGGGCCTCGGCGGAAGCCGTGGCCGCCCTGCTGGGGCTGGACGCCGACGACGCGCTGCTGCTGCAGACCATCCCGACCCGCGGCTCGGTCCCCGGCGGTGTCCCCACCGACCCGACGATCTACCGCTTCTACGAGATGCTCCAGGTCTACGGCACCACCCTGAAGGCGCTGGTGCACGAGCAGCTCGGCGACGGCATCGTCTCCGCGATCAACTTCAAGCTCGATGTGCAGAAGGTCGCCGACCCCGAAGGCGGCGAGCGCGCGGTCATCACCCTGGACGGCAAGTACCTGCCGACCAAGCCCTTCTGATGTAGCCCCCCGGGCTGCGCGGATCAGCGGTGGAGCCGTCGGCTCCAGTCCTCGGGGAGCCGGTCGGACGGGCCCGGGGCCGGCTGGTCGGCCGGGTGGCCGGACGGCGGGGCCAGCTCGGGGCCGGACTCGTACAGCTCGTTCGCCGCGTAGTCCCAGAACCAGTCCTCCCCCGGTTCGTAGCTCTGCACCAGGGGATGGCCGGTGGACTTCCAGTGCGCGGTGGCGTGCTGCCCGGGCGAGGAGTCGCAGCAGCCGATGTGGCCGCACTGGGCGCAGCGCCGCAGGTGGAACCACCAGCCGCCCGCGGCGTCGCAATCGACGCAGCCGCTGCCGCTGGGCGGGACGCTCGGGTCGACTCCGTCGATGGCGGTCATGCGGGCTCCTCGGAGGGCTCGGGATCGATTGCGGGGTCGGTACCGGCATCGGTGCCGGGGCCGTGATCCGGGTCGGAATCGGGACCGGGGTCGGACTCCGGTGCGGTCAGCGGGAGCAGTACCTGGAAGCGGGTGTCGCCCGGGGCGGATTCCACCTGGAGGCTTCCGTGGTGCTTGTTGACGACGATCCGCCAGGAGATGTCCAGGCCGAGACCGGTGCCCTCGCCGACGGGTTTGGTGGTGAAGAAGGGGTCGAAGATGCGGCTGCGGATCTCGGCCGGAATGCCGGGCCCCGTATCGCGGAACTCCACGAGGAGCCGGTCGCCCGACCGGGCCGTGCGGACGGTCAGCGTGCCCTCGCGGCCGGTGCTCCCGATGGCGAAGACCGCGTTGTCGATGAGGTTGGTCCACACCTGGTTGAGTTCCGCGGGGTAGGCCGGTACCTCGGGCACGGAGCGGTCGTACTCCTTGACCACCCGGATCCGGGGGCCGATCTTCCCGGAGAGCATCAGCAGGGTGCTGTCGAGGAGTTCGTGGACGTCAACGACCCGGTGCGGGGCGCGGTCGAGCTGCGAGTACTGCTTCGCGGCGTCCACGAGGTGGGAGATGCGGGTGGTGGAGTCGTCGATCTCGTCCATCAACAGTTCTGTTTCCACGGTGTAGTTGAGCCAGCCGATGGCGCTGGGCAGGAGGTCCTCGGCCACGCTCGCCGCGACGTGCTCCAGCCAGTCCGTGTCCAGGCCGGCCTGGACGAAGACGGGTGCGATCCGCCAGCCCTCGGGGACGCCGTGGTCCTCCAGCCAGTCGGCGAGTTCGTCCTCCCGGTCGGAGGCCTCCAGAGGACTCAACGCCGGCGCCTTCGCCACCCGTTCGACGGTGCGTTCCTGGATCTCGATGAGCTCGGCGATCGCCTCCCGGGGGTAGTTGCCCTGGGAGATGTGGGCCAGCTTGTGCCGCATCTTGCCGACGCGTTCGCGCAGGGTGGCGGTGGCCCGGACGGCTGCCGCGGCCGGGTTGTTGAGCTCGTGGGTGAGCCCGGCGGACAAGGAGCCTAGGGCGAGGAGCCGTTCGCGCTGGCCGATGGCCTGCTGGGTGCTCCGGGAGCCGAAGAACAGCCCTTCGAGCAGGTGCGCGGCCATGGGGAACCATTCCCGCATGACGTCCGAGAAGGACTGGGCGGGCAGGACGAAGAACCGGGTCGGTTCGGTCACCCGCATCGAGTTGTTGTACGTCTGGGGGACGCGGTCGCCCAGGTAGGCCTGCATGGCTCCCGCGTACACCCCGCGCTGGGAGGTCCGGCCGACCTCCACCTCGTCGCCGCCGACCCGGCGGGACAGGACCACGGTTCCCTCGATCATCACGTAGAAGCAGGTCGCGGGGTCGCCCTCGGTGTAGACGGGGCCGGTGTCGAACCGCTCCACGCACCCTTCGGCGCACAGCCGCCCGAGCTGCTCCGGGGTGAGCTTCTCGAACAGGAAGAGCGAGCCGATCTCCTGCGGGGAGCACGGCATCGCCTGCCCGCTCACGACTCCTCCAGGTACCGGTGGACGAGCATCACGGCCATGGCTCCCTCTCCGACGGCGGACGCGACCCGCTTCGCCGACCGGGCGCGCGCGTCGCCCGCTACGAAGACTCCGGGCACGCTGGTCTCCAGGTGGTAGGGCGGCCGGTCCAGCTCCCATACGGCCGGCGGGCGCCCGTCCGGGGTGAGGTCCGGTCCGGCGAGGATGAAGCCGTGGTCGTCGCGCAGCACCGTACCGTCCAGCCAGTCGGTGAGCGGGGCCGCGCCGATGAACACGAACATCCACTGGGTGTCGACTAGTTCGGTCGCGCCGGTGTCCACGTCGCGCAGCGTGAGCTGCTCCAGGTGGCCGTCTCCGTGCGCCGATTCGACGGTGGTGCGGGTGCGCACCGTGATGTTCGGCATCGCTTCGATCTGCTGGATCAGGTAGTACGACATGGACGCGGCCAGCGATTCCCCGCGGACCAGGAGCGTCACCGACTTGGCGCCGCGGGCGAGGTACATGGCCGCCTGTCCGGCGGAGTTGGCGCCGCCGACGATGTACACGTCCTGTTCCAGGCAGGAGGTGGCCTCGGTGAGGGAGGAGCCGTAGTAGACGCCGCGGCCGGTGAGGCCGTCGCAGCCCGGGGCGACGAGCTGCCGGTAGGAGACTCCGGTCGCCAGGATGATGCTCCGGGCGCCGATCGCCGAGCCGTCGGAGAAGCGGACGAGGCGCGCCGCGCCGTTCACCTCCAGTCCGGTGACCTCGCGTGCGGTGAGGATCTCGGCGCCGAACCGGCCGGCCTGGCGGCGGGCCCGTTCGGTGAGCTGGGCGCCCGAGACCCCGTCCGGGAAGCCGAGGTAGTTCTCGATGCGGGAGCTCTGCCCCGCCTGTCCGCCGGTCGCCGAGCGCTCGACCAGTACGGTGCGCAGCCCCTCGGAGGCCCCGTACAGCGCGGAGCCGAGGCCGGCCGGGCCGCCGCCGATCACGACGAGGTCGTAGAACTCGGCGGTCGGGGTGGTCGCGAGTCCGACGTGGGCGGCGAGGTCGGGTGCGTCCGGTTCGATCAGCACGCTGCCGCCGGGGGTGATCACCACGGGCAGCCGCTGTCCGTCGGCGCCTGCGGCACGCAGCAGTCGCTGTCCCTCCGGTTCCTCGCAGGAGTACCAGCGGTACGGGACCTGGTTGCGGGCGAGGAACTCCCGCACGGCCGACGAGGGGGCCGACCAGCGGTGTCCGACCACTTTGGTGGCGGGCACGGGCCGGTGGTCGCCGGTGCGCCAGGCGGTGAGGAGGTCGTCGACGACCGGGTAGAGCTTCTCCTCGGGCGGGTCCCACGGTTTGAGGAGGTAGTGGTCGAGGTCGACGACGTTGATCGCGTCGATCGCCGCGTTGGTGTCGGCGTAGGCGGTCAGCAGGACGCGGCGCGCGCCCGGGTAGATGGTGAGGGCCTCTTCGAGGAACTCGATGCCGTTCATCTGCGGCATGCGGTAGTCGGCGAGGATCACGGCCACGAGGTCGCCGCGGAGCTTCAGCTCGCGCAGGGCCTCCAGTGCGGATTCCCCGGACTCGGCCCGCACGATCCGGTAGCCGGAGCCGTAGCGTCGTCGCAGGTCGCGGGCGATGGCCCGGGACACTCCCGGATCGTCGTCCACGGTCAGGATCACGGTCCTCGCCGTGTCGGTGACGACGGCCTCTGTCATGGCTCTCCCACCCGGGCGGGCTGGACTGGCGGCGTCGCGGCGGGCCGCCCGCGCCCGGTTCCCGTCCATCCTAGGGTCGATCGTCCGGGTCCGCGCGGACGGGCGGAGGGTGCACGGTGCGGGGGCGGTGCGGGGGCGTGGGCGTGGGATGCCGGTGGTCTCGGCGGGCGGTCCCCGCAGGCGGGCGGCCTCCCCGGGGGAAAAATGTGTACCGCGCCGGCGGGAAGGGGACCAGACTCGCCCCCATGGGAGACATGGCGGCGTTCGGGGATGCGGTGACCGCGTGGGCGGCCGGTGACGCGGGTGGGCTCGGTGACGTGGGGGTCGCGGGGGAAGCGGCGGCCGTGGCGCGCGAGCTGGCCGTGCGGCTGCCCGTACGGACCGTCGTGCTCCTCGAAGGGGCGAGCGACGCCGAAGCGGTAGACGCGCTGGCGGCGCGGCGCGGCCGGGACCTGGCCGCCGAGGGGGTCTGCGTCCTGCCGATGGGCGGCGCGATGAGCGTCGCGCGCTTCGCCGGGTTCCTCGGGCCGCGGGGGCTGGGGCTGCGTCTCACGGGGTTGTGCGACGAGGCGGAGTGCGGCTTCTACGTGCGCGGCTGGGAGCGGGCCGGTGCGCGGCCGCAGGGGTTCTTCGTCTGCGCGGCGGATCTGGAGGACGAGCTCATCCGTGCGCTGGGCGTGCCCCGGGTGGAGGAGCTCGTCCGGGAGGAGGGGGACCACCGGGCCCTGCAGACCTTCCTGCGCCAGCCCGCACAGCAGGGCCGCGCGGCGCAGCAGCAGGTGCGGCGCTTCCTCGGCACGAAGAAGGGCCGCAAGATCCGCTACGGCCGGGTCCTCGTCGAGGCCCTCGGCCCCGGTCAGGTGCCGGAGCCGCTCGACGGCCTGTTCGCGAGCCTGTGACCCACCCGGTCCGGCAGCGTCCGCGGGCGGCGGCGGACCGGGTCAGACGAGCTGTTCCAGGAAGCGGGTCAGACCATCTGCTCCAGGAAGCGGGTCAGACCATCTGCTCCAGGAAGCGGTCAGACGAGCTGTTCCAGGAAGAAGGCGGCGGCCTCCTCGCCGGCCCGGACCTTGGCGGTCGGGTCTGCGGGCTCCGGGGCGAAGAAGTCGTCGTGCACGACGGCCACACCGATCGAGCGGCCGGTCGCGGTGGGGATGCCCTCCAGGTAGGGCCGCGTGTCGGCTTCGTACGGGGTGATCGTGTCCGCTCCGGCCCAGCGGATGGAGACCGGAACCGTCACGGCTTCCAGGCTCTCCCGGGTCACGAGGGAGCCGACTCCCGGGGCCACCTGGAAGACGGCCCGGATCCTGGGATCCGACAGGTCTCCCCCGGCGCCCTCCAGGGTGCGCCGCGCGGCCTCCTCCTGCGGGTACTTCGCGCGCAGGGCCTCCAGTACGCCGGGGAACTCGGGAATCTCCGGCAGCGGCAGCTCGCCCGTCAGCACGGCCCACAGGATCCGCGGATCGACGCGGGCTCCGGCGAGCGCAGCGGCCGTGTAGCCGCCGATGGAGAAGCCCGCCACGCCGACCGGGCCGAGGGGCTGTTCCCCGGCGAGCACGTCGAGGGCGAAGGAGATGTCCCGGGGGCGCTCCCAGACGTGGAGGAAGCCCTCCGGCTCGTAGCCGTCGACGAAGTTGTTGCCGTGGTGGTCGAGGGCCACCACCCGGAATCCCGCGGCGTGCAGGGGGTCCGCCAGCCACCGCATCTCGCTGCCCGAGCCGCCGGTGCCGTGCGAGACGAAGACGAGCGGGGCGGGGGCGTCCGGCTCCGTACGGCTCGGCTCCCAGACGTAGAGGCGGACCGGTCGCGGACGGGACGCGTCGCGCAGGTCCGGACGGGACGCGTCGTACAGGACCCGTATGAGCGGCTCTGGCGCGGAGAGGATCATGGCGGCATCGTAGCGATCCGGTGCCGGGCCAACCCCAAGCCCCGGTGGCTCAGCGCATCTTCAGCTCGTGTCCGGGGGCGAGGGCCGCGGAGATGCGTTCGGCTATGGTCTGGGCCGAGTTGCCCGCGGGGCTCTTGGGGCCTTGGGTGACGGTGACGGAGAGGGCGAGCTTCTCCGACGGCAGGTAGGCCTGGATGGCCGCGTACCCGGAGAAGGACGGGTTCGTCAGGATCCAGTCGTTGACGACGATCACGCCGAGGCCGAAGTGGTGGGCCGCCGTGTTGGTCAGGAGGCAGACGGTGTCCGGGCAGGAGGTCGTCGGGTGGCCGAGGCCGATGGTGCCCGGATCGAGCTGGGTCTTGAAGGACTTCGCGGACAGCAGCTGCCCGGTCCCGATGGCGCGCGCGGAGCGGTCCAGGTCGCAGATGTTCTGGACGAGGACCGCACCGGGCGTGGTGGTCCAGGAGGGGTTCCAGAAGGTGGACTCCTCGTAGGTGCCGCGCTCCGAGGTGAAGGCGTGCAGGACCGGTTCCGGGATCTGCGGGGTGGACTGGTTGCTGGTGCCGGTCAGGCCGAGCGGCGCGTACACGCGCTCCTTCAGCAGCCGGTCCAGCGGGAGGCCGCTGATCTTCTCCAGGGCCTCGCCGAGCAGGTTGAAGTTGGCGTGCGAGTAGCTCCAGTTGGTGCCCGGCTCGTAGAGGAGCGGCTTGTCCGTGGCGATGCCGATGACCTCGGCCGCCGTCCACGCACGGAACGGCTTGGCCTCCAGCTCGGCGAGGAACGCCGGGTCGGTGACGTAGTCGTGCAGGCCGGACGTCGAACTGCCCAGCATGCGCAGGGTGATCTCCGAGCCGTGCGGCACGTCCGGCAGCCAGCGGGACACCGGGTCGTCGAGGGAGGCCTTGCCCTCGTCGACGAGCTGGAGCAGTACGGCGCCCATGTAGACGATGGCCACGGACCCCGTGCGGAACCGCATGGCCGGCTCGGCCGGGACGCCCGTCATCGATTCACCGAGGGCCGTGGTGAGCACCTCGCCGTCGCCGGAGGACACCCGCAGGACCACGGAGTTCAGGCCGAACTCCTTCTGGGCCTGCTGCGCGATGGTGAGGACCTTCAGCGCGTCGCCCCGGGCGGGGCCGGGGGATTTCACGCAGGCCCCCGGGGGTGCGGCGGCCGGCTCCAGGCCCGCGGCCGTCCCCGCGGCCGTCCCCGCCGGGAGGGCCGCGCCCATCAGACCGGCGATGCACAGCAAGACCGTACGAGTACGCCTCACGCAGCCCAGTATGGCGCCGGCCGGAGTACGCCGCATGCGGTGGCCGGGCCCGTTCGACGTGGCGTGGCCGGGCGCGTGGGCTTGCGCGTGGGGAGGGCCCGGGGGTGCTCTCCTGGGTATTCGCAAAACGGCACGATTCATCTCATTCACGCGATTCGCCTGTAGTCATCAGGAAAGGACGAAGTTCCCATGACGAAGCCCCTGGTCGCCATCACCGGTGCCAGTTCCGGCATCGGCGCCGCCACCGCGCGCCTGCTCTCCTCCGAGGGCCACCCCCTGCTGCTGCTGGCGCGCCGCCTGGAGCTGCTGGAGGAGCTCGGGCTGCCGGACACCCTCTGCCGGAAGGTCGACGTCACCGACCGGGCGGCGGTCGAGGCGGCGGTCCGTGACGGCGAGGAGCGGTTCGGCCCCGTGGACGGCCTGGTGAACAACGCCGGCTCCATGCTGCTCGGCCGGATCGAGGACCAGCCCGTGGAGGAGTGGGAGCGGATGATCGACCTGAACGTCAAGGGGCTGCTCTACGCCACCCGGGCCGTCCTGCCCGGCATGATCGCCCGGGGCGGGGGCACGATCGTGAACGTCGGCTCGGTGGCCGGGCGCAAGACCTTCCCGAACCACGTCGCCTACGTGGGAACGAAGTTCGCCGTGCACGCGATGTCGGAGAACCTCCGCGAGGAAGTGGCCTCCTCCGGCGTGCGCGTGGTGACCATCGCCCCGGGGGCCGTGGAGACCGAGCTGCTCTCCCACACGAGCGACGAGCGGATCAAGAGCGACTACGAGGTCTGGAAGAAGTCCGCCGGCGGGGCTCTGGATCCCCGCGCCGTGGCCGAGGCCATCGCCTACGCCTACCGGCAGCCGCCGAACGTGACCATCCGCGAGATCGTCCTCGCCTCGACGGGCCAGGAGGCCTGACCCGGCCGCCCCACGGCCGCACGGCGGAGCTCCCCGGGGGTGGGGCTCCGTCCGGCGAGCTGAGCAGGTGACCGGGGCCGGCTTCGCGCCGGTCCCGTGATGTTTCCGGCGGAGACCTGAACGACACCTCCGCACACTCCGGTGCACCAGTACGGCAGCCCCGGCCGCGGGCCGGCCCCGCCGACGCCGCGTCAACAGCGCCCGCCCCCACGGAGCCACCGCCGCTCCCACGGAGCCAACGGCCTCCCGGCGGCGAAACGGACGAGACCGGGCGAACCGGATGGACACCTTGCCGGATCCGGCCCTGGCGGGCGGGCTGTTGCCGAAAAGTTCCCCCCAGGGGATTTTCAGGGCCATGTGATGTGTGCCATGTTACATCGCACACTGCATAGCCGTGTACACGACAGAGTTGACCTCCCGACCAACTCCCGTCGACGTCACGGTCCGCACTCACACTCGCCGCGTCGCCAGCGCGGCCGCAGACCGGCTCGGAGGCCCACCCCTCATGCGAAGTACCCCCACCACGAAGGGCCGCACCCGGCCCCTGATAGCCGCACTGGCCTGCAGTCTGGGCCTGACGCTGCTCGCCCCCGCCGGCCAGGCCTTCGCCGGCGAACCGAAACCCGCCACCCCCGCGCCGGTCTTCAAGACGGGCGCCGCCCCGCAACCCTCGACCGAGGCCGCCGCCGTTGCGGCCCTCCGGGCCGAGCACGCGTCGCGCCCGGACGCGAACCTGTCCGAGCGCGTTCCGCTCCGGGCAGCCAAGGAGCCTGCGCGCACCGAACAGCGTTCGGCCAAGGTCAAGTTGACGCCCGGCGCCGCTGCCGCCGCCGAGGCACTGGCCGCGGCCTGCAACGTCGCGGACTTCACGTCGAAGACCGGCGCCGCGCTGGTGCAGCAGATCAAGGCCTCCGAGATGGACTGCGTGAACTCGCTGTTCCTGCTCAAGGGCAACGACGCGAAGGCCGCCTTCCGCGAGGCGCAGATGGTCTCGGTGGCCGATGCCCTGCGCACCTCCGCCGCGAGCTACCCCGGCGACAACAGCTCCAAGACCGGGCAGCTCGTGCTCTTCCTGCGCGCCGGCTATTACGTGCAGTGGTACAACGAGTCCACCGTCGGCTCCTACGGCCCGGCCCTGAAGAGCTCCATCCAGGGCGCCCTGGACACCTTCTTCGCCGCTCCGCGCGCGGCCGACGTGACCGAGGCCAACGGCTCGACCCTGTCCGAGGCCGTCATCCTGATCGACAGCTCCCAGGAGAACGCCCGCTACCTCTCCGTGGTCAAGCGTCTGCTGACCGGCTACAACTCCTCGTACGACAGCTCCTGGTCGATGGTCGCGGCGGTCAACAACGCCTACACCGTGCTGTTCCGCGGCCACCAGACCGACGAGTTCCTGCCCGCGGTACAGGCCGACCCGAGCATCCTGACCGTGCTGCGCGACTTCGCCGTCGCCCACGACAACCTGCTCGGCACGGACAAGGCCTACCTGACTGCCAACGCCGCACGGGAACTGGGCCGTTTCCTCCAGCACTCCGCGCTCCAGCCGACCGTCCGGCCGCTCGTGAAGCAGCTGCTCGACCGCACCTCCATCACCGGCCGGACCGCCTCCCTCTGGGTGCCGCTCGCCGAGATGACCTCCGAGTACGACGCGGCCAACTGCTCCTCCTACGGGACCTGTGACCTGTCGGCCCGGGTGCGTGCCGCCGTCCTGACGGTCAATCACACCTGCAGCCCGAGCCTGCGCATCGTCGCCCAGCAGATGAACACCGCGGAGCTCGCCGCGAGCTGCACCAGCCTCGCCAACCAGGACGCCTTCTTCCACAACGTGGTCAAGGACGGCGGCCCGGTCGCGAACGACAAGAACACCACGCTCGAGGTGGTGGCCTTCGACTCCAGCGCCGACTACCAGACCTACGCCGGCGTCATCTTCGGGATCAGCACCGACAACGGCGGCATGTACCTGGAGGGCGACCCGTCGGTCGCCGGGAACCAGCCGCGCTTCATCGCCTACGAGGCGGAGTGGGTCCGCCCGGAGTTCCAGATCTGGAACCTCAACCACGAGTACACCCACTACCTCGACGGCCGGTTCGACATGTTCGGCGACTTCGACGCCGGCATGACCACCCCGACCGTGATGTGGGTCGAGGGCTTCGCGGAGTACATCTCGTACTCGTACCGGGGCGTCACCTACGACCGCGCCGTCACCGAGGCGGGCAAGAACACCTACAAGCTCAGCACGCTGTTCGACACCACCTACGACAACTCCGACTCCACCCGCGTCTACCAGTGGGGCTACCTGGCGGTCCGCTACCTGCTGCAGTCGCACCCGCAGGACGTGGCCACGCTGCTCGGCCATTACCGCACCGGCAACTGGGCGGCCGCCCGCACCCTGCTCACCTCGACCATCGGGACCCGCTACGACGCGGACTTCGCCGCCTGGCTGGCCAAGTGCGCCGGCGGAGACTGCGGCGGCACCACCAACCCGCCGGCCAACCAGGCCCCGGTGGCCGGGTTCACCACCGCGGTGAACGCCCTCGCGGTCAGCTTCACCGACACCTCCACCGACGCTGACGGCACGATCGCCTCGCGCTCGTGGAACTTCGGTGACGGGGGTGCCGGTTCCACCGCCGCCAACCCGTCCAAGACCTATGCCTCGGCCGGCACCTACACCGTGACCCTCACCGTCACTGACAACAAGGGCGCCACCGCCACCACCAGCAAGGCCGTGACGGTGGGCACCTCCGGGCCCGCCGAGTGCACCGACCCGGACGTCCGGGTACTGGGCGACGGCTGCCTGCGCTCCGGCGTCTCGGCCGCGGTGGGCGACTACCGCTACTTCTACCTGAACGTCCCGGCGGGCACGACCTCGCTCAAGATCTCCGTCTCGGGCGGCACCGGCAACGCCAACCTCTACTACAGCCCCACCTCCTGGGCCACCACCACCAACTACACCGCCCGCTCGGTCAAGGCCGGCAACGCCGAAACCCTCACCATCGACAACCCCCCGGCCGGCTACGTCTACATCAGCCTCCACGCCGCCAAGGCCTTCGCCGGAGCCACCGTCTCCGCCCGGCTCCTGCCGCCGCCGGTCGAGTGCGTCGCCGCCGACACCCGGGTGCTGGGCGAGAACTGCCTGCGCTCGGGCGTGGCCGCCGCCGCGGGCGACTACCGCCACTTCTACGTGGACGTCCCGGCGGGCACGACCTCGCTCCAGATCTCCGTCTCGGGCGGCACCGGCAACGCCGACCTCTACTACAGCCCCGACTCCTGGGCCACCACCAGCAACTACACGGCCCGCTCCGTCAAGGCCGCCAACACCGAAACCCTCACCATCAAGAACCCCCCGGCCGGCTACGTCTACATCAGCCTCCACGCCGCCAAGGTCTTCGCGGGAGCCACGGTCACCAGCCGCTTCTGATCCCGAGCCCGAACGCCACACCGAACCGGCCCCCACCCCCTTCGCGGGGATGGGGGCCGGTTCCGTGCCGTGCGGACCGGACGCCGTCAGGAGTACGCCTCGACCGCCCACAGCGAGTAGCCGTAGCCGGTGGCCCGCTGGGTGCCGGTCACCCGGAGGTAGCGTCCGCTGCCGTTCAGCCCGGTCAGTTCGTCCGTCCCCCCGTCGCTGGTGGTGGTGGAGTACGCGTCCCGCCAGGTGGTGCCGTCGTCCGACAGCTGGACCTTGTAGGCCCTGCCGTAGGCGACCTCCCAGTTGAGGACCACCCGGTTCACGTTCTTGACGGAGCCGAGGTCGACCTGGATCCACTGCGGGTCGGCGGCGAAGGCCGAGGACCAGCGGCTGGTGGGGCTGCCGTCGGTGGCGGCCGTGGCCGGGTAGTCCGCCGACTGGACCGAGGAGGCCGTGGTCGGCCGGTTCAGGGCCAGGTCGGGCGAGAGCGTGGCCCCGAGGTCGTCGACGGTGAGGTCGTCGACCACCAGGTCCCGGTCGCTGTCGGAGGTCTCCGCCGTGAGCTTGCGCATGCCGATCCAGGCGTCCACCCCGGCCGTGAAGGTCTTGGTGAAGGTGTTCGTGGTCCGGGCCTGCGGCAACGTATCGGAGGAGACCTGGCCCGTGCCGGCGCCGAGGGTGAAGGCGTAGTCCCCGGCCACCGACTGCTGGTACGCGAAGGTCACCTTGTACTGGTGGCCCGGTTCGAAGCGCAGGGTCTGCGGGATGGTCTGGTAGAGCAGCCCCGGCCGTTCCTCGTGGGATTTCAGGGAGTTGGCGCCCGAGAGCACGTCGTCGATCAGCTTGCCGTTCCAGCCGGCCTGCGTGTACGGGGCGTTGCGCTGGGCGATGTGCGTGCGCGGGTCAGCCGTGCTGCCGCCGGCCGGGCCGACGACGAAGGGGTACCAGCCGGAGTCGACGTTCTCGAAGTCCTCCGCGAAGGTGTGGCCGCCCTGCGGGCTGCGGGCCGTGCGCACCACGCGCACGTCGTCGAAGGCGGCCGTTCCCGCCGCGCCGTCGGCGCGCAGGGCCAGAGTGGCGGTGGACTGTCCCGCCGGGACGTCGAACAGCACCCGCATCCGCTGCATGGTGCTGCCGTTCTTCTCGTCCGCCCCGACGTTGTTGCGGTACGGGGAGCTCGTGGCGTACGCGCTCTGCTCGGCGGCGCCGGCCGGGGCCACGGCCAGGGTGGCCGTGCGTCCGGTGGCGGTGGAGACGTACGCGCTCGCCGCGTACGTTCCGGGTGTCAGTCCGTTGAGCTGCTGCGCGACGGTGGTGGCGCCCTGCCCGATGGTCAGCTGGGACTGGCCGACCGCGTTGCGGGTGACGGACGCGGAGCCGGTGACCGTCCACTTCGAGAGGTCGCCGGAGGTGAATCCGGGGTCCCGGACCGGGCCGCCCTCGCCGAAGCCGGCATCCGCCTGCGCGGGGGCGGCCGACGGGTAGACCACGTAAGGGGTCTTGGCGGTGGCCGTCAGGGTGACCTTGCCGGCGGTCACCGGGAGGTCGCCGACCAGGACCCGTCCCTGGTCCGTGAGCCGGTACAGCTTGGCGGTGCCGTTCTGTGCCCACGACGCGGGCACGTTCCAGGTGGAGGCGCCGCCCGTACCGCTCCAGTGGTAGAGCTTCGACTCGCCGCCCTGGTTCCAGGGCAGCAGGTAGGTGTCGCCGATCAGGACGGGGTGGCCGTCCTTGCTGATGGTGCGGGTGGTGCCGCTCAGGGTGGCGCTGACCCCGCCGTCGAAGTCGATGCGGTTCGCCGCCCACTTGCGGATGGTGAAGCCCTGGAGGTACTTGGTGGGCAGGTTGGTGGTGAAGGTGGTGGTGAGGAAGTTGGTGAAGTCCTTGGTGCCCTGCCAGCCCTCGTAGGCGGTCAGGGTGCCGCCGCCGAGGAGCGGGTCTCCGGCGATCCAGTCGTCGCGCTGCTGGTTGCGGATGAAGCGCGCCACCTGGGAGTTGACGCCCTTGTAGTTGCTGCCGCCGTAGTTGAGGTCGTTGGCCCAGTGCGACCAGAGGGACTGGTCCTCGAACTTGTCGGGGAACTCGGTGGTGAGCTGGTAGCCGAGGCCGTTGATCTCGCGGGCCAGGGCCTGGGAGGTGTAGCCGTCGCCGTACCAGGTGTCCACGTAGAGGAACTTCAGGTCCGGGGCGACCGCCTTGAGCTCCTGGAGGCGGGCCAGGCGCTTGCCGCTGGTTCCGTCGAGCCGGTAGTTCAGGTGGTAGGACTGGTCGAGGTAGTCCCATCCCTTGTCGGCGCCGCCGTTGTTGAGGAGCGCCGGGTCGAAGCTGCGGGCGACCGGGTAGGCCTCGGTGTCGTTGATGTGGACGCCGATGTCGGCGTTGTAGCCGGCGCCCGCCGCGATGAGGGTGTTCAGGTCGGCGGCGCCGCCCTGCCGGGTGCCGACCAGCCCGTAGTCGGGGTGGGCCGAGTCGTGGCCCTCCGAGCCGTAGCCCTTGAGCAGGACGAACTGGCCGAGCCCGTCCGTGGCCCGGGCCACGCGCTTGGTCTCGTCCAGGGTCTGGAGGAAGGGGTGCGTGGCCTGGGAGGCGAAGTTGTACGGGATGCGCTGCACCACGCGGCGGGCGGTGTCCTGCCAGCCCTGGGGGCTGGTCATGATCGAGCGGAAGGCGATGGCTCCGTCCTGCCAGTCGACGGTGGTGTCGGCGTTGCGGTCGCCCGTCACCACCACCTTGGCGTACGGCAGCGGTTCGGTGCCCGGCGCTCCGGCGGCCCGGTGCAGCCAGTCCCCGCTCCACAGACCGGCCCGCCGGTAGCCGGACTTGGCCACCGTCTGCTTCTGGATCCGGCCGCTGTCGGCCGCGTTCTGGCCGGAGGGGCTGTCGTAGTACGAGTTCGTGGCGATCGAGGCGGCGAGGGAGCCGGTGTTGAGGATCGCGTACATGGCGCCCTGCGGGGCGGTGTCCGCGGCCGCGGTGGAGGTGAGGGGGGTGAAGGTGTCCCCGGTGCCGGTGGTGTTGGTGTTCATCCGGGTGGTCTCGACGGCGGCCCCGGGCTGGGAGCTGCGCACCGAGACGAGGTTGTGCTGCGGGATCGACAGCGAGGTGACCGGTACGGCGCTGTCGGCGATCGAGGTGACGGCGAAGGTGAGGGCGCTGCCGCTGACGGAGAGGGTGGCCTTGACGGTGTCCCCGTTGGCGAAGGCCATCGTGTAGTCGACGTGGTCGGCGGCGACGCTGCTGGTCACGGTCGGGGTCTGCGCGGAGCCGTTGAGGCTGACCTGGGTGAGGGGGTCCTCGTTGCCGTAGAGGACGGCGCCGGTGGCCTGGTCGGTGTACTGGACGACCCGGGGGAAGGCGGTGTCGACCTGGACGGCGAGGGCGGGTGAGGCGATGGTGACGGTCCCGGCGGCGGTGGCGGTGGCCGGCGCGGTACCGGCCATCAGCGTGGTGCCGAGGCCCAGGACGGCGGCGCAGAGGAGGGACGTGGGGCGGAGCGGTCTCATGGGGCTCCCTGGTGGCGGGTCCGGTACGAGGTCCTAGCGGGGCGGGCGGTACGGGGCCTTGCGGGGGGCGCTGTACGGGTCCTCGCGCGGCGGTACGGAGCCTTGCGAGGGGGCGGGAAGGGGCCCGGCCGGGGCCGGGCCCGGGGTCACCAGCGCAGGACGGCCCAGCCCCGGTGCGGCAGTTCGGGGTCCAGGCGCAGGGTGTGACCCTGCCGGCCGGTGCCCGCCGGGCGGGGCTCGGCGAGGGGCGCCAGAACGGTGGCCGTGACCGTGCCCGGGAGACCCGGCAGGTCCACCGCGGGCCGGGCGGGGTCCTGGCAGCCGTTGGCCACGGTGAGGGTGGTGACGCCGTCGGCGTGCGAGAGGTGCGGGATCAGGTACGGGCCGCCGCTCACCAGGGGCAGCCGGGCCGCGTCCCCCTCCAGGAAGCGGACCGTGCGGTGCAGCAGCAGCTGCGCGTGGTCGTCGGCCGGAAGGGTGTGGGGCTCGGTCGCGGCGAGGACGGCGACGCGTCCGCCGAGGGCGTTGGTGAAGACGGTGCGGCCGGCCCCCCAGGCGCGGCCGTCCGGGGTGCGGACCTCGCTCCACCGCTGCGCCCCGGGCGCCTCCCGGAGCCGGGTCAGGGCGGGTTGGGTGTTGACGCTGAGGAGGAGCCCCGCGAGGTCCTCGCCCGCGGCGGGGCACAGGTGCTCGGTGGCGTACGGGCCCGGCTCGCCGGGGGTGGCCGGGGCCTCGCGGTGCACCGGTTCGGCCCCGGCCAGCCCGATGAGGGGGCCGAAGCCGCGCCGGTGCAGGATCTCCGCGGCGGTCCCGTCGAGCAGCAGGCCCCCGGCCAGCAGGTCCCGTACGGCCGGATCGTCGAAGGCCCAGGCCGACGGGCCGAACAGGGCCTGGACCGGGGCGGGTTCCGCCGTCACGGGTACCCCGTAGCGCAGCAGGAACTCGGCTGCCGGGCCCGGGTCGACGGCCAGCTCGGTCAGGTCTCCGCCGTGCGCCCGTACGTGGGCCGCGGCGTCCTGGGCGAAGGGCAGGCCGACGCCGAGGGTGCGCTGCCCGCGGGGGTGCTGCCGGTGGACGAGGTCGAGTGCGGGCCGGGCGCGGCGCAGGAGTTCGGTGATCCGGGGGTGGCGGGCGGGGTGCGCTCCGTGCAGGGGGTGCAGGTTGAGGAGGAGGGCGTCGGCCCCGGAGAGCTGGGCGGCGACCATCTCCGACCAGGTCTGGACATCGGATTTGGACCAGGCGGTGTGCGGCCAGTTCTCGATCTCCGGCTCGCTCTCGACGAACTCCGGGCGCAGGGAGCGCTGCAGTTCCGGCATCCACAGCTGCCGGGCGAGCTCGCGGCCCGGCGCGTCCGCGTACGGGGCGAAGTGCGGGCGGTGCACGGCGCGGCCTCCGGGGGCCAGCGCCCCGAAGAGGGCGCCCCAGTCCCGGCCCTCCACGGAGGCGGCGTCCAGGCCCGAGCTCATCAGCCCGGTGCGCGAGCGGCCGCCCGAGCGGCGGTGCACCTCGGCGGCCACCTGCGCGGCCACCTCCTGCTGCGCGGTCCGCCAGACCTGCTGCCACAGGGCGCGCAGCGGGTGCGGGGGTCCGGGGGCGGTGAGTGCGGCGACCAGCTCCGGTCGCGGGACCGGGCGTCCGGTCAGGGCGGCCAGCCGGTCCAGCATGAGGGGTTCGAAGCCGCCGCCCCAGTCCAGCGGGGCGTGGTTGTGGAAGCGGAAGTCGTCCTCCAGCCACAGCACGCGGAAGCCCAGCTCGGCGAAGCGCCCGTAGTGCCCGGTCAGCCAGGCGCGCCAGCGCGGGCAGGCGAAGGAGGCCTGGGCCGCGGAGACCTGCCCGGTCGGGGAGACCATCGGGGCGAAGCCGTGGGCGTCGCACCGGCCCCGGTCGGCGTGGCCGGTGGTCACCCAGGGGTTGAGGCTCACCTCCAGGCCGGCGCCGAGGAGGATCTCCCGCGCGAGAGCGGCCGCTTCGTACCAGAGGTCCTCTTCGGGGCCGGAGAGGTGTCCGGTGAAATGCTCCTCGGCCCCGAGGAGCAGCACCACTTCGGCCACGCCCGCGCCGGTGCAGGTCTTGGCCAGTTCGGCCGCCGTGGCCGCGACGGCGTCGGTGCCTTCGTACGGATGGATCTGGAACCTCAGGTGGTACCGGGCGCTCACGCCGTCGGCCTCCTCACCGTGGTCTCGCGGCCGGACTCACCGCCGAGCAATTAGTTTGGTTAGGATCTGAATTAATGAGGGTCCCGTCAACCCCGCGTGCCGGATCCGCTCCGGAACGGGGAGACGGGGCCCGGGCCCACGGGTGGCAGACTCTCGGGGACGGCAGTGAGGAGTACCGGTGAGGACTGATCCGCGAAGCATGCAGCGCAGCGGCGACGACGGCGGGCGCGGTGACGGCCGCGGGGGCGGTGACGCAGGCGGACGCGGTGACGCAGGCCTCGGCCCCGTCGTGATCAACGGCCCGGCCCGGCCCGCCGGGAGGGCCTCCATCCGCCGGGCCAACCTCGGCCTCGTGCTGCGCCTCCTGCGCGACGCCGGGCCGCGGTCGCGCGCGCGGATCGCCGATGACGCGGGGCTGCCGAGGCCGACGGTCACCGGCCTGGTCACCGAGCTCATCGAACTCGGCCTGATCCGGGAGGGGGACGCCGAGCGGGACGGCTCGGTCGGCCGTCCCGGCCAGAGCGTCCGGATCGACGGCCGCGCGCTGTGCGGGATCGGGCTGGAGATCAACGTCGACTACCTGGCCGCCGTCGCCCTGACCCTGGGCGGGGACACCGTCTTCGAGCGGCGGGTCGCCATGGACGTCCGCGGCGCCGGCCCCGAGGCCGTTCTGGACTGCGCCGCCGGACTGGTCCGCGAGGCCCTCGACGTGCTCGACGCCGCCGCGATCGGCACGGCCGGGGTCACCGTCGCCGCCCCCGGAGTCGTCGACATCGCCGCGGGAACCGTGGTCTACGCCGCGAACATCGGCTGGCACGACGTCCGGGCGGTCAGCGGGATCCGCGCCCGGCTGGGGCGCGGGGCTCCCCCGGTGCGCCTGGAGAACGACGCCAAGCTCGGCGCGGTGGCCGAGTACCTGGAGGCCTCCGCGGCCGGCATCCACGACCTCATCTACGTCACCGGCGAGACGGGCGTGGGCGGCGGCATCATCAGCGGCGGCCGGCTCCACCGGGGCGCCGCCGGGTTCGCCGGGGAGATCGGCCACATGCCGCTAGACCCGGGCGGCGCGCTCTGCGCCTGTGGGCGCCGGGGCTGCTGGGAGACCATGGTCGGGCTCACGGCCCTGCTGCGGCACGCCGCCGCCCCCGGGGATCCGGTCCACGACCCCTCCCTCGACCTGGAGGCCCGGCTGACGGATCTCCAGGGCCGGGCGGCCGCCGGGGACGCCCGCACCCTGGAGGCCCTGGACCGGGTCGCCGACGGTCTCGGCCTCGGGCTGGCGCTGCTGGCGGACGTCCTGAACCCGCGCGCGGTGGTGCTCGGCGGCTACTTCACCTACTTCGGCGACCGGCTGGCCCCGCGGGTGGAGCGGCTGATGGCCGAACGGGTGATGGCCCCGGACACGGGCGGCTGCCGCCTCCTCCTGTCCACCCTCGGCTTCACCGCTCCGGCCCGCGGCGGGGCCCTCCTGGCCCTCGACCCGGTGTACGAGGACCCGGCCCACACGGTGGCGATGGCCAAGGGGGCCTGAGACCCCCCGGGTTCCGCCCGCGGCACGGGCGGCGGCTCACGCACCGGGTCACAGGCGCCTCAGGCAATGTGCGACCGGCAGCGTCTCGCACACCCGGCGGCGTCTCGTGCACCCGGCAGCGTCTCGCGCCCCTCAGGTCCAGAACGGCCGGGCCAGGAGGGCCGCGGCGCGCACCGCATCCCCGTCCAGGACCAGCGCGGCGTCCCGCAGTCCGCGTTCCGGCCAGGCGCACGACACCGTGAGCGGGTCCGGCGGCGGCAGCGGCCAGATCCACAGCGTCATGCGTACGTCCCCGCCGCCCTCCGGGCCGCCCCAGGAGCCCTCGTACCCACTGACGACCATCACCGGGCCGCGCCCGTCCCGCAGTCCGGTCTCGTCGTCCTGCTCCACGACAGCGCCGTCACCGAGCCGGAGGCGGAAGGACGGCCAGGCGGGTCCGGTGAGGTCCGCGGGGTCGAACACCGGGCCGCCGGGAGGCTGCGGCGGGTCAGGGGGCGGGTCAGGAGGCGAAGAGGGGCCGCGCGCGTGGGCTTCCATCTCGATCTCCAGCCCGGCCGGGTAGGCCAGGACGTGCCGGGCCACCACCACGACCCCGTCCGTCCGGGCGATGACCACCGGTCCCGCGACGTGTCCACCGACCATCCTCGGCGGCGCGTGCCACTCGGGCGGATCGTACGCACTTCCCCTGTCCGGATCCTCAAGCACGGGCAGAGCGTAGCCGGTTGGGGCCGCGCGGGGGAGGCCGAAGGGGAGGCCGAGGAGGAAGGCCTACGGGGAGGGCGACGTGCGGCCGCCCGGTCACGCAAGTCTTCGGTGTCTGTTCACTCCCCCGTGACCTGCATCTTCCCGGCGGTAGGCGGCGCTGCCGATGGAATGACCGAGACAAAGGTCTAGACCGGTCGAGATGCGCCAATCCCGTGGCCGATTACCCGTGTTGGTCGTGCAGAAACAAATGGTCTATACCTCTGGCGCTATGGTGGCCATCTGAAACGGGCGCATAAACAGCCGTGGGGGGCTTTATGACCTTTCATCATCTTCCGCAACCTCCGTCCGACGAGGAGCTCTACTGGTACTTCGGCCCGCAACGGCGCTGGGTCCTCATCAGCACGAGCCTCGCCTTCGTCTTCACCGCGGCGACCATGTTCACCTTCGCGCTGCGCACTCCGGCCCTGTGGGCCTTCCTCGCCGTCCTCGGGCTCAACCTCGTCGCCCTCGTCCTCTCCTCGGTGAACAGCCTGCGCCAGCGCAGACTGACCCGGCCCTCGCACGAGGTGCTCGTCCGCGCCTGGCAGCCCGCCCGACTGCCCGGTGTGGACCTGTACTTGCCGACCTGTGGCGAGCCGCTGCCGGTCCTGGACAACGCCTACCGCGCGGTGTCGGCCGTCGACTGGCCCGGGGCGCTGACCACTTGGGTCCTGGACGACGCCGACCGTCCCGAAGTCGCCGCGCTGGCGGCCTCGTACGGGTACGAGTACGTCGTACGGCCGGACCGGGGGCACCTGAAGAAGGCCGGGAACCTCAATCACGCCCTGACACTGAGCAGCGCCGAGTACATCGCCATCCTCGACGCCGACTTCGCGCCCCGGCCGGACTTCCTGCGCCATCTCGTGCCCTATCTGGCCGACCCGGCCGTGGGGATCGTGCAGAGCCCGCAGTGCTTCGACACCGACGGGAGCATGGGCTGGATCCAGCGGGCCGCGGGCTCCGCCCAGGAGTGGTTCTTCCGCTGGATCCAGCCGTCGCGGGACGCCAGCGACGCCGCCATCTGCTGCGGCAGCAACGCCGTCTACCGGCGCGCCGCGATCGACCTGGCGGGCGGCTTCGCCCGCCTCGACCACAGCGAGGACCTCTACACCGGCCTCGCCCTGCACGCGCAGGGGTTCCGCACCCTGTACGTACCGGTGCTGGTCGCCAAGGGCACCTCCCCCGACGAGGTCACCTCCTTCGTCAACCAGCAGTACCGGTGGGCGATGGGCAACCTGCACCTGCTCACCTCGCCCGTGCTGCGCAAGATGGGCGCGCCCTGGCGGATGCGGCTGTGCTTCTACGAGGGCGTCGTCGGCTACCTGGCCGCCGCCGTGAACACCTTCGCGGCGCCGCTGCCGCCGCTGGTGATGATGTTCTGGTACCCGGACGACATCCGGCCCTGGCACGTCCTGCCGCTGCTCGCCCCGCTGTGGCTCTGGCACGTGCTGCTGCCGCGGATCAGCCGGACGCGCTGGCGGGTGGAGGTGATCCGGGCCAACGTCCTCACGAGCGTCGCCGCCGCCACCGCCTTCCTGCACACCCTGCGCGGCCGCAGCGCCGACTGGGTGCCCACCGGCACCCGCGGCCCCGCCCGTTCCGGCGGCATGGCCCGCCGGGTGGTGGGCGTCTCCCTGGTCTGGCTGGTCCTCTCCAACGGCGCCGCCGCGGCGGGCCTGGCGCTGGCCGTGGTCCGCAACGGCTGGGAGCCCAACTGGGGCCTGCTGCTCTACTTCCTCGTCCAGTGCCAGATCAACGGCCCCCTCGTCCGGGACCTGTTCTCCGAGCTGCGCCCGGCGGCGGCTTCCCGGGACCTCCGGCGCAGCACCGCCCGGGACGGCTCGGCCGCGGCCGGAGCGGCTCCGGCCGGGGGGCGCGCCCGCGCCCGCAGCCTCGTACGGGCCTTCGCCGGCCGCTCCCCCAGCGGGGTGCTGCCGCGCCGCTGGCCCGAGACCCTCGCCGCCTCGGCGGTGCTCCTGCTCACCGGCCTGGTGGCATCCGGGTGGGTCAACCCCATGCTTCCCTGGCTGAGTTGAAAGGCTCCACGAACACCATGCACTCCCCCGTCCCAGCCCCTCTCCCCGCTCCCGTCCCCGTCCCGCCCTCCGCGCCGCCCCGCACCCGGTCCTCCGCGGCGCCCTCCGGGGGCGAGTCCGGGCCCAGCCCGCACCGGTCCGCGTTCCGTCCCGACATCGAGGGGCTGCGCGCCGTCGCCGTCCTCGCGGTCCTCGCCTTCCACGCCGGGGTTCCGGGGCTCGCGGGCGGGTTCGTCGGCGTGGACGTCTTCTTCGTCGTCTCCGGCTACCTCATCACCGGCCTGCTCGCCCGTGAGGCGATCACCACCGGCCGGATCCGGCTCCTGGACTTCTTCTCCCGGCGGGCCCGCCGGCTCCTGCCGTCCGCCGCCGTCGTCCTCGCCGCGGTGGCCCTGGCCGGGGCCTGGCTGACCGTCCCGCTGCGCCGCGCCGACCTGGAGCAGGACGTGGTCGCGGCGGCCCTCTCCGCCGCCAACTGGCGGTTCGTCGCACAGCGGACCGACTACCTCGCCGCCGGGCACGAGCAGAGCCCGCTGCTGCACTTCTGGTCCCTCGCCGTCGAGGAGCAGTACTACCTCGTGTGGGCGCCCCTGCTCGCGCTGATCGTGCTCGGTACGGCCCGGGCCGTGCGCCGCGGGCGCGCCGTGCGCTCCGCCGTGGCCCTGGCCGCCGTACCGCTGGTGCTCGCCTCGTTCGCGCTGTCCCTGCTCTGGACGGAGCAGTCGGCCTCCCTCGCGTACCTCGCCACGCCCTCGCGGGTCTGGCAGTTCGGTGTCGGCGCACTGGTGGCCCTGCTGCCCTGGCACCTCATGCGCGGCCCGCGCCCGCTGCGGCTGCTGTGCGGCTGGGCCGGGGGCGCGGCCATCGTCTGGAGCGCCCTGGCATACGACGAGGCCACTCCCTACCCCGGCTACGCGGCCCTGGTCCCGACCCTGGGGGCGGCCGCCGTCATCCTCGCCGCGATCCCCGGCCGGGGCGAGCGCAGCACGCCGGGCAGCTTCGGCATCGGCCGGCTGCTCGCGGGCCGCGTTCCCCGGGCCGTCGGACGGCTCTCGTACACCCTGTACCTGTGGCACTGGCCGGTGCTCGTCCTCGCCGAGGCCCGCTTCGGCCCGCAGGACTGGCCGGTGAAGGCCGCGCTCACCCTGGCCGCCGCCCTGCCCGCCTACGCCACCATGCGGTGGGTCGAGCAGCCGCTGCGCCGCAGCCGCACCGTCTCCGAATTCCCCCGCCGCGGACTGTCGGTGGGCATCACCGCCGTGGTCCTGCCCGTGGTGCTCGCGCTGGTGGTGGGCACCACGACGCTGAACCTGCTGGGTCCGGCGACGCCCGTACGCCTCGCCGGTCTGCCCCCGGGCGCCGATTCAGGCCCGCACCTGCTCGCCCGTACGGGCTCCGCGCCGCTGGGGGCGGGGCCGGTCGTACCCGCCCCCGCGCAGGCGCGGGGGGACTTCCCGCCGGACGGGGACTGCGAGGTGGCCCCGGCCGTGACCCGCAGCCCGGACTGCCTGTTCGGCGCGGTGGACAGCCCGGACCGGATCGTGCTGCTCGGCGATTCGCACGCCGGCCAGTGGTTCTCCGCGGCGCTGGCCCTGGCCTCGCAACGGGGCTGGGCGCTACAGGAGTTGGTGAAGCAGGGCTGCCCCTTGCCGCAGCTCGCCGTGGACAGTCCCCAGCTCGGCCGCGCCTACCGGGAGTGCGACACCTGGCGCGCCGACAGCCTGGAGCGGCTGCGGCAGCAGCCGAAGCCCCGGCTCATCGTGATCTCCTCCCTCAACCGCTACACCGCTGATTCCGGACTGCTCGCCGAGGGCTGGGAGAAGACCCTCGAACCCCTGCGGGCGATCGGTGCGCCGATCGTCTACATCGAGGACACCCCGGTACCTGGTACGGACGTCCCCGCGTGCGTCTCCGGCAGCCCCGAGGAGCCCGACGCCTGCGCGTTCAGCCGTGCGAGCTCCCGGCAGCCCGATCCGCTGGCCCGCCGGATCGCCGCCGGCGACCTGCCCGGCGTGCGCGCCGTGAGCGTGAACCCGGTCCTGTGCCCGGGCGACGGGCCGACCTGCCCGGCCGTACTGGACCGCATCCTGCTCTACCGGGACGACGCCCACCTGACCAATGCGGCGGTCGTCGTGCTGACCCGGCGGCTGGAGCGGCTGCTCACGGAGTCCGGGTCGCTGCCCGCCGCCGGCGGGGCGGGGGCCGCGCCGCCGGCGTCCGGGGATGCGCGGCCGGCCGGGTGGACCGAGGTGTTCCGGGACGAGTTCGACGGCCCCGCGGGCAGCCCTCCCTCCTCCGTGAACTGGCTGCACGACACCGGGACTTGCTATCCGGGATGCCCCGCCCCCCAGTGGGGGACGGGCGAGATCGAGACGATGACCGACTCCACCGACAACGTCCGCCTCGACGGCAAGGGCGCACTGGAGATCGTCCCCACCCGCACCGGCGGCGCGTGGAGCTCGGGCCGCATCGAGACCCGGCGCTCCGACTTCGCGGCCCCGGCCGGCGGGACCCTGCGGATCGAGGCCGCGATCGCCCTGCCCGGGGTGACCGGAGCCAAGGCGGCCGGCTACTGGCCGGCGTTCTGGACCCTCGGGGCCCCGCTGCGCGACGGGTACACCGGCTGGCCGGGCGTCGGGGAGCTCGACATCATGGAATCGGTCAACGGCCGGGACAGCGTGTTCGCGACCATGCACTGCGGCGTCCTCGAAGGCGGCCCGTGCCGGGAACCGGCAGGCCTGGGATCGGGCCCGCAACCGTGCGGTGACTGCCGTACGGGCTTCCACGCGTACGCCGTCGAGGTCGACCGCTCCCCCGGCGCCGAGGAGGTGCGCTGGTACCTGGACGGCCGCGTGCACCACCGGGTGGCCGCCTCGCAGATGGACCCGGACACGTGGAAGCGGGCGGTGGACCACGGCCTGTTCCTGATCCTCAACGTGGCCATCGGCGGCGGCCTCCCCCTGGCCGACGGCGCGGCCCCGGGCCCGGACACCGAACCGGGCCACCCCATGCGGGTGGACCGGGTGACGGTCTCCACCCGGGGGTGAGGTGTCAGTCCCCGCCGAAGCCGCGGAAGGACGGCACTCCGCCGGCACTCCGCCGGCTCTCCGTCGCGCACCGCCCCGGATCGGCGGGCTCTGCCCCGCCCCGCCCCCGAAGGGTGGGACAGTGGAGGCATGTGTGGTCGATACGCCTCCTCCCGCGCGCCGCAGGACCTCGCAGGACTCTTCGATGCCCGGCTCGATCCCGGCCGGGAGCTGGGGCCCTCGTGGAACGTCGCGCCCACCGACGAGGTGTGGGCGGTGCTGGAGCGCGCCGACCGGGACACCGGCGAGCTCGGGCGGCAGCTGCGTCCGGTGCGGTGGGGTCTGGTGCCGTCCTGGGCCAAGGACCCCGCCGTGGGGTCGCGGATGATCAACGCGCGGGTGGAGACCGTGCACGAGAAGCCCGCGTACCGGCGGGCCCTGGCCAAGCGCCGGTGCCTGCTGCCCGCGGACGGTTTCTTCGAGTGGGTGGCCGTACCCGCCACCGGTACGGCCAAGGCCTACAAGCAGCCCTACTTCATCCGGCCCGAGACCGGCTCGGTGATGGCCATGGCCGGTCTGTACGAGTTCTGGCGCGACCCCGCCGTCGCCGACCGGGACGACCCGGAAGCCTGGCTCACCACGGCCACGATCATCACCACCGAGGCCACCGACGCGGCGGGCCGCATCCATCCCCGCATGCCGCTCGCGCTCGATCCCGGCGACTACGAGGCCTGGCTCGACCCCGCGCACCAGGACACCACGGACCTGCGCGCCCTGCTCCACACCCCCGCGGGCGGGCGGCTCGCGGTGACCCCGGTCTCCACCGCCGTCAACAACGTCCGCAACAACGGCGCCCATCTCGTCGATCCCACCGGCTGACGACACGCCGGGACCCCGACAAGCCGACACCTCAACCCCGCATCCTCTCGGAAATTCGTACGAGTGCGGTGGCTGATTTCGGGGTTTCCAACGGTTTGGCGGGACGATCCGGCATTTGGTGCCCGTCGCGCCCCGGCCACTGCGATGCTTCCGCCGGTATCACTGGGCCGCCGTCCTTCCAACGGCCCCTGGAATACCGGCGAACGGGCGGCACCGCCGGACGACACCGCGTACCGGTTCGTCGTACGGGAGCGTCCGGCCGCGGCTTCCCGGGAGTATGCGACTCCGGCCGCTGCCGGGCGGAGGCGAGAGGGGGAGACTTCGATGTCTTCGACTGCTGTGTTACATGGTCCGCGCGCCCAGTGGCGGCGACGCCTGCTGGCGGTGGCCGCGTCCTCGGCGCTGGCCGCGGGCGGTCTGACGGTGCTGGCGCCCCCGGCATCGGCGGAGGGGGTGTGCGGCGCCCCGGTCCTGGTGGGTGCCACGACGACGATCACTTGCACGGCGGGGGGTTCCGGAAGCGTCACCGTGCCCGAGGGCGTCTCCAGTGGCGTGGTCACCCTGGACGGCGCCGGGGGCGGGAACGCCGCGGACGGCACCGCCGGGGGCAAGGGCGCGCACCTCGTCGCGACGCTCCCCGCCGCGCCCGGGCAGGTCTTCGCCGTGACCGTCGGCCGGCGCGGCGCCAACGGAACGCCGAGCGCGCAGTTCGGCGTGCCGGGATTCGGCGGCGCCCTGGTCGCGGTGACCACCGACACCAACGTGCCGCTGCTGACAGCCGGTTCGGGCGGCGGGGCGGGCGGGGCCGGCATAGGCTCGCCCGCCTACCGGGGAGCGGCGGGCGGTGACAGCGGCCGGGCCGGAGCCAACGGCAACGGCCTGGTCCCCGACGCCGAAGGCGGGACCGGCGGCGGCCCGGGCACCGACACGGCCGGCGGAGCCGGCGGGACGGGCGGGAACGGCGCGGACAACGAGGGCCCGAACGGCTCCGCGGGCGCCTACCCGAACGGCTCAGGCGGCGCCTCCGGCCAGGGCGTGTTCAGCCCCACGGGCGGCGGCGGCCGCGGCGGCGCCGGCTACGGCGGCGGCGGCCGGGGCGGGGCCGGCGGCAGATACGGCTCCACCGGCGGTGGCGGAGGAGGTGGCGGCGGGGGGTCCAGCCTGGTCTCCGGGACGGTCCCCGGTTCCGCCGTCACCCTGGCGGACGGGGCCAACTCCGGTGACGGGCGCATCGTGTTCGCCTTCACGCTCCCGCCCACGGTCACGGCCGTCGGCCCGGCCGCCGGACCCGCGGCCGGCGGTACGGCCGTGACGGTCACCGGCACCAACCTGACCGGAGCCGTCCTCACCTTCGGCGCGGGCAACCCCGCCACCGGCGTCACGTGCACCGCGACCTCGTGCACCGCGACCGCTCCGGCCGGGACCGGGACCGTGGACGTCCGGGCGACCACCCCCGGCGGCACCAGCGACCCGTCCCCCGCCGGCCGCTACACCTACGTCCCCGTCCCCGTGGTGACCTCGCTCAGCCCCTCCACCGGCACGACGGACGGCGGTACGGTCGTCACCGTCGGCGGCACGGGCCTGGACGGCGCCACCGCGATCGTCTTCGGGGCCGGCAACCCGGGCACCCATCTCTCCTGCACCCCCACGGCCTGCACCGCCACCGCGCCCGCCCACTCCGCGGGCCCGGTGGACGTACAGGTCACCACGCCCGGCGGCACCAGCGCCGTGACCGGCGCGGGCCGGTACACGTACCAGATCCCGCCCGCCGACCTCGACGTGGACCTGACCGCACAGCCCGGCTTCAGCCTGCTGGTCCCCTACCTCACCTACACCCTGACCGCCCGCAACACCGGTCCCGGTACCGTCACTTCGGCCACGCTCACCGCGAGCCTGCCGGCGGGCGCGTCCGCCAACACCCTGTCCCCGGGCTGCACGTCCGCCGGGTCCACGGTGACCTGCGCCTACGGGACGATCGCCAACGGCGCCACCGCCAGCAAGACGTTCCGGGTACCGCTGGGCCTGCTCTCGCTGGGGCGCGTCACGGTCTCCGCCACCCGTACGGCGTCCGCGCCGACCGACCCCAACCCGCTCAACGACAGCGCGACCGCCAGTTGCACGGTGGTCTCCATCCTCCTGGCCACCTGCCCCTGATCCCCCCGGGACGTCCCCGCCAACGGGGCGTCCCGCACCCGTGATTGCCGCCGGCCCGCCTCGTCACGAGGGGGGCCGGCGGTGCGGGGGGGCGCGGGGGGGCAGGGAGTGTGGTATTAACAAAGCCGCGG